>NZ_JBANAZ010000014.1:0-145389 GCF_059803455.1 Bradyrhizobium sp. UFLA05-108
GAGATTGACCGCGCGATGGCAGCCAACGTGCGCTTTGGATGTGTGCTGGCGGATGCAGGATACGGACTTAGCGCTCCTTTTCGACAAGGGCTGACAGAGCGCGGGCTGGCCTGGGCTGTCGGTGTCCCTCGGCACCTGAAAGTGTATCCGGTCGATGTGAAGCTCATTTGGCCGATTACCAAAGTCCGCGGGAAACCACGAAAGCACCACGTGCCCGATATCTTATCGATTGCGGCAGAACAAATGCTAGCCAGCGCCAAATGGAAAGCCGTGAGTTGGCGCAGCGGAACGAAAGGTCGGCTGAAAGCCCGATTTGCTGCTCTTCGTGTCCGCACCGCCGACGGCCCTCCTCAGCGGATTTGGGATAAGGGTCAGCAGCATCTCCCGGGCGACGAAGCTTGGCTCATTGGCGAGCAACGCGCCTCAGGGGAGAAGAAATACTATCTTGCCAATCTCCCTGCGGCGACGGATCTGCGCACACTAGCCGCCACCATCAAGGCAAGATGGATTTGTGAGCAGGCGCATCAGCAGTTAAAGGAGGAGCTTGGACTTGATCACTTCGAGGGGCGATCATGGCAAGGTCTTCATCGCCACGCCCTGATGACAATGATTGCCTACGCCTTCCTGCAACACCGTCGCCTCGCACACGCGGGGCGGAAAAAAAAGAATCAACGGACCTCCGCCTCAGCCAACCATGCCCGCCGTACGTCACGCCATCGTCGATCTCATCCTTCGGCCGCCGTCTCAACGGTGTCCATACTGCCGAAAAAAAATCCTTGAAAAACACTGGCGCAAACAGATTCTGCCAAAGTAGTGCTAGAATGAATCGTCATCTCGCGGCGCGACCGGCTTGCCGTCGAACGTCGCGCGGGTGCATTGCATCGCCGTAACGGCATCCGCCAGCGCGGATTTCTCCGCCGGTGCCGTCTCCAGCGCGATCGCGATGCTGTCGCCGCCAATCGCCACGTTCGCCTTGAAGCCGAGCAGGGAGGCCGCGAGTGCGAGGTCTTCGACTGCGCAGCCGGGGAAGATGTGAAGCTCGCGATTGCATGGCGCTGCGGTTGACCAACATCAACGTCCGGATTGCCAACGGCTCGACCGCCGGAGAAACTGGCGCGACGTCAAAAGGAGATGAATGGGATGGCGAACGCCAGACTTGCGGAAAGCGCTGATCTCGCCGGCCTGCTCGAGCTCTTTCGCGTCTCGGAGGTCAGCGCCGCGGCCGAGCCGCAGGAACGGGCCCAAGATATCTGGCGGCAGACCCTGTCGCGCGACGACCTCGCCGTGTTCGTGTCGGACACCGACGGCCAAATCGTCGCGACCTGCATGCTCATCACCGCGCCCAACCTGCTGCGCGGCGGCCGCCGGGCACGGCTTTCTCGAGAATGTCGCGACACACCCGGAATTTCAGGGGCGCGGACACGGGCGTGCCGTCGTCGCCGCGGCGCTGGAGGCGGCGTGGACCAGGGATTGCCACCACGTGCTCATGCAAAGCGGCCGCGAGGACGCGCGCGTGCATCGTTTCTACGAGCGTTGCGGTTTCGTGCCGGGCCTGCGCGTCGGCTACGTCGCGCGCAGACCCGAGCCCGGCATGATCGACGTCAGATCCGCGCCTCCAGGATCAGGTTGAAGGGCGTCTCGGCGGCACGACGGAAGCGGCTCAAGCCGCCCTCGCGCGCGACCTTGCGCAGCCTTGCCTCGCCGGCCTGAGCACCGAGCGCCATGCCGACCTCCTGATCGAGCGATGCCGGTGTGCAGATCATGGTCGATGCCGCGTAATAGACGCGCCCCACCGGATTGAGGTTGTCTTCGAGGCGATCATTGGCGAACGGCTCGACCAGCATGCAGGTGCCGTCGTTCGCCATGGACTCGCGCACGTGGCTGATGGCGCCGACGGGATCGCCCATGTCGTGCAGGCAGTCGAAGAAGCAGACGAGATCATAGCCTTCGGCCGGATAGGTCTTGGCCGAATGAACGGCGAAGCTGACGCGGTCTCCGAGCTTGGCTTCTGCGGCCGACCGGCGCGCAGCTTCGATCGAGCCTTCGTGATAGTCAAAACCGTAGAAGCGGGAGTTCGGGAAGGCTTCCGCCATCAGCCGTGTCGAGACGCCGTGCCCGCAGCCGACATCGGCGACCTTGGCGCCGCGCTTGAGTTTTTCCACCACGCCCTCGAGCGCGGGCAGCCACTCCTGGACCAGATGATGCCTGTAGCCGGTACGGAAGAAGCGGGCGGTGCCGCAGAACAGGCATTCGCTGCGCCGGTTCCAGCCGACACCCTTGCCGGTCTTGAAGGCGTCCGTAACCTTCGGCTCGTCGAGGAACGTCGCCGCGACGACATCGCCGAATGCGCCTAGGAACACCGGGCTGTCCGCGTCGGCCAGCGCCATCGCCTGCTCCGGCTGCATCGAGAATTTTCCGCTCGCGGAATCGTATTCGATGTAACCGGAGGCCGCCTGGCTCGCCAGCCACTCGCGGATATAGCGCTCCTTCGTTCCGGTCGCGCTCGCGAGTTCGGTGGAGTTCATCGGCCCCTTGGCGGCGAGGGTGCGGTAGAGGCCGAGCTTGTCGCCCAGCAGGACCAGCGATGCATTCATCGCCGCGCCCAGCTCGGTGACCATCTTGCCCATAAAAGCATTCAACCTGTCGGTATCGACTTCCATGACAGCCTCCATGCGGTGTCGGGCATTTACCAGCAGTTGTGCTTTGCCGGACCGCGCACGAGCCATCGGCCGTGATGAGAGCGAGGCTCTCGGAAATCCGCGGGTCCTCTAAGTGGGTCAATCCGGTGCGCAGCTGGTTCAACGTGTCGGCGCACACCTCTCCGCGAGCCCGACGGGAACCGCTGCCTATTTCGGGCGCGGCCTACCGTCGGGCACCCGCCCCGCAATTACCAACCAATGATGCACGATCGCCCATTTGTCGCGTCCGCGCGGATTGAAATCCAGGAGGGGCGACTTGGCACTTTGAAGTTCGAGGAAGAATTCGAGAGTTTTTTTGCGCGCGGATCGATAGCGCGGCAATCGTTGCCTCGCGATCCAGCGATCCCATTCCCGGACAATCAGGAATTGTCGTCTTGTCCATTGAGCCATCGCAGCCCGCTTGCGTACGGATCAAGGTCGCGCTGGAGGTCAGATGACGGAAGCGGCGGGCGGTCAAGCCCTGGTTCAATGGGATGTGTTTGCTGTCGAGCGCTCAACTCAGAGGGGCCGGCGGCTGCATCGTCTCGCAATGCGTTGAACACCTGGGCGGCCATTGCGCTTAGCTTGGTCAGGCTCCTTTCGATGTCGCTGTGCATCCGAGCGAGTTCACGGGATCGCTGATATTTGCTGAACTGAATAATTTGAGCCGACATGGCAATGCTCCGGCGGTATGTCTTGCCAGAGTAGTCGCCGGTAGGCGGATTTTCCTATCTGCCAATTCAGGTGGCAGGCGCATTCTTTTGGGTGGCAATCACATGTGCCATCGATGAGCGCAGCCGTTCCCGTTGGCGGGACGTTTCGCCTCGAATTGGGGAAGCTGACGACGAAGCCGACTTAATCGGCCGGGGTCATATACCGGCCATAAAGTACGTCTCGTCGCCGCCTGTATGTCTTCGAGATAGCCCGCATCGCGACGATGCAAATGACAGAACAAGCGATTTCAATGATCACTTGAGTCGTTCCGTATGAAAAAGAAACAGGTAATAATTGCGGACATTAGCAGATTCTGGACTGGCTGGGGCGGGCAGACCGGCCAGTTTCAAAGCAAGGACCGATTTTTTCTGAGCGTGCGACATTTTTGTCGCAATTGCGGGAGAACCAGCGGCCACGTCGCCCAGGTCTCAAGACAAGGCGGCCACCAGCGGGCGTTGCAGGTGTCTTGCCATCAGCTCCGCTGCCTCGGCATAGCGCCGCGCTTCCAGGAGGTCGAGCAGGCGCAAATGCTCACGCACGTGCCGGCGCATGCCGTCGCGGTCGGCGAAGCTGCGATAGGCGAACAGGCGCCTGATCGAGTTCACACGCTTGAGCGCTTCGATGAAGAACGGATTACCGGCTCCGCGGATGATCTCTTCATGAAACTCGCAGCCGGAGTGATAGATTTCGCCGATCGTCATCTTCTCGAGCTCACCTTCCAGGACGCGCAGCTGACGCTCGCGCAACCGTGCGATCACCTCCTGAGGTAGCATGAAGTGGGGCTGCGCGATCGCCGCGGGCTCGATCACCGCGCGAAACGCCATCGCCTTGGCCTGTGCTTCGGGGCTGGAGATCGTCTCCGCAAAGCGCCAGCCATAGCCCGGCAGGCGCGCGATCCAGCCCTCGGCCGCGATACGGTCGAGCAGCCGCTGCAGCTCGGCCCGGCTCAGATCATAACGGCGCATCAGCTCCGCCTCGGTGACATCAGCCGGCAGCCGGCTCGCGAGCACGTCGCCCGCAATCGTCGCATAGACGTGTTCGCTGCGCCTGACTGCCGCGAGGGCCGGTTGGGCTGCGCCGCTGGTCGGATTCTTCGCCAGCACGAAGCCGCGATGCGGCTCACCGCGCGCCAGCCCTGCCGCCTCAAGAGCCTTGAGGCCAAGCCGGATCGGCGCGCGCGAAAGGTCCAGCGCATCCGCAAGTCTTTGTTCGATCAAGCGATCGCCGGCCTTCATGCCTTCGCGCCGGGCGAGCGCCATGATCAGGCCGGCGAGGTGCTCGGCGCGCTCGGAACCGCCGTTCCTGGTGGCGCGCAGTCGGGAACTATCGGACGTGGTCATTGCAGCGCACGCAAGGTTTAGGCTTGACAGACTGTCCCATGGATTGTTCTTTTATGCAACAATATACAATCAAGCAGGGAGAGCCCGATGGCGCGCGCGCCGGATGTCCATATTTGCGAGGTCGCTCCCCGCGATGGCCTGCAGAATCTCGACATCTTCGTTCCCACCGAAGCCAAATGCACGCTGATCGACACGATCGTTGCCGCCGGTGTGCGCGAGATCGATGCCGGATCCTTCGTGCCGCCAAAGGTCGTGCCGCAATTCGCCGACGTCGATGCGGTGATGGCGCATGCGCTCACGCACAACACGGCGACCATCGGCGCGCTGGTGCCAAATCCGAAGGGCGCCGAGCGCGCCATCTCCGCCGGCGTCAACGCCGTCTATTTCGTCATCTCGGCAAGTGAGACGCACAATCGCGCCAATGTGCGCCGCTCGGTCGAAGAGCAGCTCGAGGGATTTCGCGCGGTCCGAGCCGCGGTCGATGCCCGGCCGGTGGACCAGCGGCCGCAACTGATGGGCGCGATCTCCACCTCCTTCGGCTGCTCCCTGGAAGGCGAGGTCAGCGAAGCGGCCGTGTGCCGGGTCGCGCGCGCCTTTGCCGAAGCCCGCGCCGACGAGATCGGGCTTGCCGATACCGTCGGCTACGCGACCCCCAAACTGATCAGGCAGATCGTCGAAGCTGTCAGGCGCGAGGTCGGATCGCAGATGACGCTGCGGCTGCATCTGCACGACACGCTCGGTGCCGGCCTTGCCAATGCCGTCGCAGGCCTCGAGGCGGGGATTCGCCGTTTCGATGCGGCGGTATCCGGGCTCGGTGGCTGCCCCTTTGCCCCGGGCGCGCGCGGCAACATCGTCACCGAGGATCTCGTGTTCATGCTGGAGCGGATGGGCCTTTCCACCGGCATCGACCTCGATCGCCTGATGCAAACGCGCGAGATTCTCGCCCGCCATATCCCGGCGAAACATCTGACGGGGCATCTGCACGAGGCGGGCATCCCCAAGGTGCTGCGGAGGGCGGCATGACGGTTTCTATGCGCGAGACCGCACCGGAGCTTCGTCCGCTGGCCGGCGTTCGCGTCATCGAGTTCAGCCAGATGGTGATGGGGCCGAGCTGCGGGCTGATCCTCGCCGATCTCGGCGCCGACGTGATCAAGGTCGAGCCGCCCAAGGGCGACCGCACCCGCTATTTCAAGGGCCCCGCCGCCGGCTTCTTCGCCACCTACAGTCGCAACAAGCGCAGCATCGCGCTGGACACGTCGACCGCGGAAGGCCAGAACATCGCGCGCAAGCTGATCGAGAGCAGCGATGTCCTGATCGAGAATTTCCGGCCGGGCCTGTTGAAGCGCATCGGCCTCGACTACGAGAGCGTCGCCGCGTTTGCGCCCCGCCTGATCTATTGCTCGCTCAAAGGCTATCTTCCCGGCCCTTACGAAAACCGCCTCGCCCTCGACGAGGTCGTGCAGATGATGGGCGGCCTTGCCTACATGACCGGCCTGCCGGACCGGCCGATGCGCGCCGGCGCCTCGGTCAACGACATCATGGGCGGTATGTTCGGCGTGATCGCGATCCAGGCGGCGCTCGCCGAGCGGCAGCGCACCGGCCGCGGTCGTTACATCCAGAGCGCATTGTACGAGAACAACGTGTTCCTGATGGCGCAGGCCATGATGTGCGAGGTGGTCAGCGGCCAGCCGTCGATCCCCTATTCGATCAAGGACAGCCCGTGGCCGGTCTACGACCTCTTCGACACCAAAGACGGCTCAAAACTGTTCGTCACCATCGTCGGCGAAGAGCAATGGGAGGCGTTCTGCCGCGCCTTCGATTGCGAAGCCTGGCTTGCCGATCCGCGCTTTGCGACGAGCAACGATCGTGTCGACCATCGCGGCTGGCTGATCCCGGAGATCGCGAAGATCTTCAAGCAATGGGACAAGGCCGATCTCGCCGCGCGCCTCGAGCAGCTCGATCTGCCCTACGCGCCGGTGAACAAGCCCGGCGATCTCTTCGATGACCCGCATCTCAACCAGTCGGGTGGGCTGACCGACATTCACTTGCCTGACGGCGGCGAGGCAAAGACGCCGCTGTTGCCGATCTCCATGGACGGCCGGCGCCTGCCCAACCGTTACGATCCGCCCCAGATCGGCGAGCAGACGAGCGAGATCCTGAGCGAGATCGGCCTTTCCCCGAACGAAATCGAAGCGCTGCGACAAGCAGGGACGATCAAAGCCGCGCCGTCCTGACGCTTGGCGCGATCAAAGAGAACACAGGGAGGAGCACATGACCATTACCAGGCGCCAGGCGCTGATCGCGGGCTCCGCATTGGCCGGCGCATCGCTGCTGCCGGGACGATTGCGCGCGGAGGGCAAGCAGGTCTCGCTCGCGTTCGGACCGGTATCGCCGGTCTACGCCATCGGCATGATCGCGGAGCTGAAGGGGTACTTCAGAGACGAAGGGCTCGATTCGAAGCTCGTGACCGGCAACGCCGGCACGTTCGGCCGCCAGACGCTGGCGGCGGGACAGGCGCTGTTCGCGCATGGCGATGCCAGCCATCCGCTTCAGCTCAGCGCGCGCGGCAAACCCTGCAAGATCCTGCTCGCGACCGAGATGGTGTGTTCCTACGCCAACATCATGGTCCGGCAGGACCTCTACGAGAGTGGCATCAACTCGGTCGAAAAGCTCGCGGACTACAAGCGCGCGGACGGCGCCAAGCCGATCGTCGCCGCCACCGCGATCGGCTCGGGCACCTGGGTGTTCGGCACCTACGTGTTCGAGGCGCGCGGACTCGGCGACAGGGTCAACTGGGTTGCGGGCGGCGGACCCAACACGATGTTCCCCTCGCTCCAGACCAAGCAGTTCGACGCCATCATGGCGCCGCCGAGCTGGATCGTCGAGGTCGAGAAGAAGGGTTTTGGCAGGACCATCTACGACACGTCGAAGCCCGGCGTGTTCGAGAAAGATTTCGGCGGCACGCTGCCCGTGCTCGTGATCTATACGCTCCAGGACACGGTCGAGCAGGACAAGGCGATGGTGCAGGCCTATGTCAACGCGGTCTACCGCGCGATGGCCTTCGTGAAGGCGACGCCGCTCGCGGATGTGCAGGCGCTGGTCACGCCGAAATATTTCTCCGGCATCGACCCCGATGCAATCAGCGCCGAGCTCGGCTTCGACAAGTCGACCTGGGCCTATGACGGCAGCATCGACAAGACCTCGTTCGAGCGCGGCGCCAAGCCCTGGTACCGCAAGGGTACCGACATTCCCGAGACCAAGTACGCGGATGTCGTCGATATGAGCTTCCTTGAGTCAGCCAGGGCGAAATACAAATGATGGCCGCACCCAGCCCGGGCCTCGCGCGCGCGAGAGACGACGATGATAGGGCAGGGGCGCGTACGCGCATCGCCGTGCAGGGTCTCGCCAAACGCTTCAGCGCGTCCGGTCGCGAGTTCGTGGCGGTCGATGATGTGTCGTTCGAGGTCAGGCAGGGCGAATTCGTAGCACTGCTCGGCCCATCCGGCTGCGGCAAGAGCACTATCCTTAACATGGTCGCGGGACTGTTGCCGCGCTCGGGCGGACGCATCCTCATCAACGACGACACTGTCGAGACCGGCAAGGTCAACCCCAGGGTCGGCTATGTCTTCCAGCGCGACACGCTCTTTCCCTGGCGGACCGTGGAGCAGAACATCGGCTACGGGTTGGAGATCGCGGGGTTGCCCAAGACCGAGCGTGCCCGGCGCGTGGCTTCGGCGGTCGAGAAGGCCGGGCTCACAGGTTTTGCGCAGAGCTTTCCGCGCATGCTGTCCGGCGGCATGCGCCAGCGCGTCGCCTTGATGCGGACGCTGATTCTGGAGCCCGAAATCCTGCTGATGGACGAACCGTTCGGTGCGCTCGACACCCACACCAAGCTCGAGATGCATAAGACCCTGCTGGAGATCTGGGAGCGCGAGCGGCAGACCGTGTTGTTCGTGACGCACGATCTCGGCGAGGCGCTGACGCTCGCAAGCCGCATCATCCTGCTCTCGGCGCGGCCCGGGCGGCTCAAGGAGGATTTCGACGTCGCCATCCCGCGGCCGCGCGATCCCGTGGCCGTGCGCGAGAGCGCCGAATTCGGCCGCCTCTATTCCCACATCTGGCATTCGCTCGGCGAAGAATTCCGCCGCACCAGGGTTGACTGACCATGGCCAAAAGCCGCATTGCGATCCTGTTCTGGCAACTGGCCATTCTCGCCGCTGTGCTCGTCATCTGGCAGTGGGGCTTTGAATGGAGCAAGGCGCTGCTGCCGAAGGCTTACGTGCCAAAAATCCTAGATCCCTATTTCGTCGCCAAGCCGTCGCTGATCTGGCAGAGCTTCCTGCGGCTTGGCTGCTTTGCCGATGCCGACGGCTTTGCTGCCTGCATCAGGGGCAACGACAATAATTTATGGCTTGCCACGCTGGTCACGCTGAAGAACACCTGGTGGGGATTCTTGTTCGGATCGGCGAGCGGGATCGCCGCCGGTCTGATCCTCGGCCGTTCCGATTTCCTGGCCCGCGTGTTCGGCCCCTACGTCGTGGCGCTCAACTCGATTCCGCGCATCGCACTGGTGCCGCTCGTCATCCTGATCTTCGGCCTCGGCGATCTCTCGAAGATCGCGACTGCCTGGCTCGTCGTGTTCTTCGTGGTGTTCTTCAACACATTCGAGGGAACGCGCGCGGTCGATCGCGACCAGATCGCAGCCGCCCGTCTGCTCGGCGCCAGCGAATTCACCGTGCTGCGCACCGTCGTGATCCCGTCCGCGCTCGCCTGGGTGTTCGCTTCGCTCCTGCCGGCGGTGTCTTTTGCGCTGATCGGCGTCATCGTCGGCGAGTTCATCGGTGCCGAACGCGGGCTCGGCAAGCTCATCATCGAAGCCGAGGCACGCGCCAACGCCAGCGAGATGATGGTCGCCATCTTCGTCATGATGTTCGTCGGAATTTTGCTCGCGCTCGCCGTGCGCTCGCTGCAATCCTACCTGCTGCGCTGGCAGCCGCAATTCGAGCAGTCGGCGTAGAGGCCAGGTAGGATCCGGCGGCAGGCGGCTCTTATCGCGTCACCGGCTGAACCGCGCCACCAGCTCGACATGCGGCGTGTGGCGAAACTGGTCGACCGGCACCACGGTCTCGAGCTTGTAGCCGCCGTCGATCAGGAGGCGCGCGTCGCGGGCGAAGGTTGCGACGTTGCAGGATACGGCGACCACGACCGGCACCTTGCTAGCGGCGAGTTTCAGCGCCTGCGCCTGCGCACCCTGGCGTGGCGGGTCGAACACGACGGCGTCGAACTCGCGCAGCTCCTGCGGCACCAGCGGGCGGCGGAACAGGTCGCGCGGCGCGGACGTGATCGGTTTCAGGCCCGGAGTGCGCGCAGCTTTCGCGAGCGCTGCGACGGCGCCGGCGTCGCTGTCATAGGCCGTGACGCGCGCCTTTTCCGCAAGTCTCAGGGCAAATGGACCGACGCCGCAGAAGAGATCGGCGATCTCCTTGGCCTTGCCGACGCGCTCGCTCACCAGCGCGGCCAGCGTCTCTTCGCCGGCCACGGTTGCCTGGAGGAAAGAGCCCGGCGGCAGCGTCACCTCTGCGCGGCCCATGCGCAGCGTCGGCGGCAGCCGTTGCAGCACGAGCTCGCCGTGCCGCGTCAGCCGCGCGAGCCGATGCTGCTCCGCGACGCCTGAGAGCGCCGTGATCATCGCCGCCGGCAGCGGACCTGAACCGCGCACGTCGACGTCGAGGCCGTTCTCGGTCGCGGTGACCTGGATGTCGAGCGGCTTGGTCACCGCCATTTTCGACGTCAGCGGCTCGGCGACTGCCCAGGCCGCGTCGAGCGCGCCTTCGAGCGCCGGATCGAGGATCGGACAACGATGGATCGGGATGACGTCGTGCGAGCTCGTTGCGGCAAAGCCCACCTTCAGGATCTCATGCGTGCCGAGCCGGCCATGCAGCGTGATCCGCCGCCGGCCCGCGCCATGCGCGTCGACCGGCGGCGCCACCTCGCACGCGACGCCGGCCTGTGCCAGCGTCTCGACCACGATGTTGCGCTTCCAGGCTTGGTACGGCGCGGCCGCCCAGTGCTGGATCGCGCAGCCGCCGCAGACGCCGAAATGCGGACAGAACGGCGCGATGCGCTCGGGGCTTGCCACATCGACCGCGAGCAGCTTGCGGCGGTCCGGATGATGGCCCGGAACATGCTCGACCTCGACGGTCTCGCCGCCGAGCGCATAGGGCACGTAGATCGCCTCACGATCATCGAGACAGACGCCATCACCGCGGTGGCCGACGTGATCGATTGCCAGACGCTCAACCACGGCGCGCGCCCAGGAAGAATTCGATGTTGCCATCGCCGCCCGTGATCGGCGACGGGAACACCTCGATGTCGGTGCAGCCGAGCGAGGCGGCGAAGGCCGCGATGTCGTCGCAGATCTCCTGATGCACGGCGGCGTCGCGGATGATCCCCTTCTTGTTGTGCTTACGCTCGGCCTCGAATTGCGGCTTGATCAGCGCGAGCAGGCTCATCGGCGCCGCCGCCAGCGACAGCGCCACCGGCAGCACCGTCTTCAGCGAGATGAAGCTGACGTCGATGACGACGATGTCGGGCCGCGCCGGCAGGCGCTTGCCTTCGTAAGAGCGGATGTCGGTTTCCTCCATCGAGACAATCTTGGGATGACCGCGCAGCGACGGATGCAACTGCTCGCGCCCGACGTCGATTGCAAAGACGAGGCTCGCGCCGTTCGCCAGCAGCACCTCGGTGAAGCCGCCGGTGGAGGCGCCGACGTCGAGGCAGACATGGTCCTCGATCTCGATGGGATAGCGCTCCAGCGCACCGGCGAGCTTGACGCCGCCGCGCGAGACATAAGGATGCGCCGGCTCGGCCTTAAGCACTGCGTCCTCCGCGATGGTCTCGGAGGGCTTTGCGACGGGCTTGTCGTTGGCGGTGACGAGCCCGGCCTCGATCGCCGCGCGCGCCCGCGCCCGGCTCTCGAACAGGCCGCGTTCGACCAGCAGAACATCCGCGCGCTTGCGGGGAGGGGACATCAGGCTCTCCGGGACCGGCTGAAGCGCTTATGTAGAGATAAGTCGCGCGGCCGCCATCCGGACGCAAGTCTCGAACGCGGCGAGATCGTGCCAGACGTCGATGGGTATCTCGGCCGGCGTTACAAGCGGGCAGCCGTGCAGCTCCAGCGCGTGGACCATCATGAGATTGTCGACGAGGCCAAAATCCTCGATCGTCAGTCCTTGCGCATCAACCAGGCGGCCGTCCTCGGTGGTGATATCCATGAAGCGGCCGACGCGGTCGGCATAGAGGGCGGGATCGTTGGAGTAGGCGAGGCACAGCTTGCCGTGGCCGGCCATGTAGCCGAGCTCGTAGACGGTGCCGGGATCGGCCCCGGCGCCGCGGAAGGGAGTGAGATTGGCGATGATGGCGTCGGCCGCATCCATCATCGCCTCGTTGGCGGCGAAGATCCGCCGCGAGGCATCGGGCGCGGCGAGGTCGACTGCGTTGTCGAGAGGATAGAGTCCGACGAGTCCATGCGCCGCGCAGATCGCGGCCTTCCGTCGGCCGATCTCAACCGCATCCGGCAGGAACACGTCGGGGCCTGCCAGATAGATTTTCATGGAGCCAAAGCCGGAAAAATTCTGGATCAAGGTACGAGCCGCAGCGCGTGCTCTGCTCCCTCCCCCGCCTGCGGGGGAGGGTTGGGGAGAGGGTGATTCCGCAATCGAGAACCCCCTAGAGGAGAGAGCCCTCACCCGGATCGCTTCGCGATCCGACCTCTCCCGCAAGCGGGAGAGGTAAGAGGCAGTGCCCGCGCAACAATCAGGCGAGCTTGACCGTCTCGGTCTTCACATCCTTGCCGAGCGCCTCGAATACCTTGGCGACGATGCCCTTGGCGTCGAGACCGGCGCGGCCGTACATCGCGGCCGGCGTGTCATGGTCGAGGAACGCGTCGGGCAGCACCATCGTGCGGAACCGCACGGCGCCACTGTCGAGAACGCCCTGGTCGGTCAGGAACTGCGCGACATGCGAGCCGAAGCCGCCGACCGAGCCTTCCTCGATCGTGATCAGGATCTCATGCTCGCGGGCGAGCTTGAGCACCAGGTCGGTGTCGAGCGGCTTCATGAAGCGCGCATCCGCGATCGTGGTGGAAAGGCCATGCGCGGCGAGCTCGTCGGCCGCCTTCTCGCACTCCGCAAGGCGGGTGCCAAAGGAGAGCAGGGCGATCTTGCTGCCCTGGCGCACGACGCGACCCTTGCCGATCTCGAGGGGAATGCCGACCTCGGGCATCTCGACGCCGCGGCCTTCGCCGCGCGGATAGCGCAAAGCGCTCGGACGGTCGTTGATCGCGACCTGGGTCGCGACCATGTGCACCATTTCAGCCTCGTCCGCGGCCGCCATGATCACCATGTTCGGCAGGCAGCCGAGATAGGCGTTGTCGAACGAGCCCGCATGCGTCGCGCCGTCGGCGCCGACGAGGCCGGCGCGATCGATGGCGAAGCGCACGGGCAGGCTCTGGATCGCGACGTCATGCACGACCTGGTCGTAACCACGCTGGAGGAAGGTCGAGTAGATCGCGCAGAACGGCTTGTAGCCTTCTGTGGCGAGGCCTGCGGCAAACGTCACGGCGTGCTGCTCGGCGATGCCGACGTCGAAGGTGCGGTCGGGGAATGCCTTGTTGAAGATGTCGACGCCGGTGCCCGACGGCATCGCCGCGGTGATGGCGACGATCTTCTCGTCCTTCTGCGCTTCCTTGACGAGGCTCTGGCCGAACACGTTCTGGTAGGCCGGCGCATTCGGCTTGGCCTTGACCTGCGTGCCGGTCGCGACGTCGAACTTGACCACTGCGTGGTATTTGTCGGCGGAGGCTTCTGCCGGGCCGTAGCCCTTGCCCTTCTGGGTCACGACGTGGACCAGGATCGGGCCGGTCTCCATGTCGCGCACGTTCTTCAGCACGGGTAGCAGATGGTCGAGATTGTGGCCGTCGATCGGGCCGACGTAATAGAAGCCGAGCTCCTCGAACAGCGTGCCGCCGTCCATCATGAAGCCACGGGAGTATTCCTCGACGCGGTTGGCGCGGTTGGCAATGATCTTGGGCAGGCGCTTGTTGATCTGCTTGGCCGCCTCGCGCAGCGTGCGGTAGGTCTTGCCGGAGTAGAGCCGCGACAGATACGCGCTCATCGCGCCGACCGGCGGGGCGATCGACATGTCGTTGTCGTTGAGGATGACGATCAGGCGGGAGTTCATCGCGCCCGCATTGTTCATGGCCTCATAGGCCATGCCGGCGGACATCGCGCCGTCGCCGATCACGGCGATCACGTTGTTCTTCCCGCCGGAGAGGTCGCGCGCGACCGCCATGCCGAGGCCGGCCGAGATCGAGGTCGAGGAGTGCGCCGCGCCGAACGGATCGTAGTCGCTCTCGCTGCGCTTGGTGAAGCCGGAGAGGCCGCCGCCGGTGCGCAAGGTGCGGATGCGGTCGCGCCGCCCGGTCAGGATCTTGTGCGGATAGGCCTGGTGGCCGACGTCCCAGATCAGCCGGTCGCGCGGCGTATCGAAGATGTAATGGATCGCGGTGGTGAGCTCGACGACGCCGAGGCCCGCTCCGAAATGACCGCCGGTCACGGAAACGGCGTCGATGGTCTCCTGCCGCAGCTCGTCGGCAACCTGGCGGACCTGCTCGATCTTGAGCTTGCGCAGATCATCCGGCGTCCGGATGGTGTCGAGAAGCGGCGTCTTGCTGTATGCGTTCACGGCGATTTCCAATTTTAAGGGCCGGACGACCGTCCGGCGCGAGATGGGTATGCATAATATTGGCGCAGCGCGAGCCCTGACTGTCGGAGCCAACTGCGCGGGGCAAAGCCCCTTCTTCAAGCTTAAGTGAGCCTAAGTGCGCTCCGGTTCAGTCCAGTGATCTTTGTCACCCAGCTCGGCGTCACCCGTCCCAGCCAATTTCATTAGCGATTTGAAGCGCTTGCCGTCAGCAATACTTGCTCACGAAAGGCTCGCAAATAGCCATAGTCCGCGAAGCTTTACACCAAAGCTGCCGCCAAAGCCAACCCGTAAGGCCCGTGGACAGGGTATGCACTTGCAAGCCTTGGGCCGGTTTGGTTAACCCCGGCTCCGGGCCGGAGGTTCCATTTTGCCGAGTTCCTCGGCAGAAATTTGACCGCGGGGACGGGAACTTTCCAGCTCCAGCCGCCGCCAGGCAAACTCGCGGGCCGGGGCGTCCCCTACCGCAACCGCAAGCGCCGCGTCCGGCATGGCCATCCGTTCCCGCAAGGGAACCGGGCCACACACGATCATGAAGAAGTCGTAGGCGTGCGGCCGCTCATTGGCCATCACGAACTGGAAATGGACGCGGAAGAACTGCCAGCGGAACAATTTGTAGTGCTCCGGTGCGATGATCTCGCGGAAGCGCACCGGTACGATGGCGGCGGGATTGCATCGTGCCGCGCCGACGTCGATGCCGTGGCCCGCGATCGGATCGAACTGGAAGAAGTTCATCACGTCCTTGCGGGCCTGGCAGTCGATCCACTCGACCGAGGGTTCGACCGCGAGCTCGCGCAAGCGGTCGCGGAAATCCTGTGCCGCAGCGTGATAGCCGACGACCGGACAATTGCCGCCGACCGTGAGCAGCATGACGCGGGCGCCGCGCTGTCCGAGCACAGGATCAAGCTTGAGCGCGCGCGCCAGGATCTCGATGGCGAGGAACGAGCCCGAGGAGTGGCCGACCAGCACGATCTCCTCTGCGCGCGTGGTGCGCGCGACCTTGCACAGATGCTCCGCGAAGCGGTCGATGCGCCGGTCCCATTCCGGCTGGCGGCGATGGGCGAATTCCCAGGTCCAGATGTGGTCGCGCAGGAGATAGAGCACATAGGTCCTCTCCTCCGTGTATCTCAGCATGGTGCCGAGCAGCGCCACGAATAGTGCGGCGGCCGCGAGCAGGCTGAAGGGATCTGGGATGCCGAATGCATCCAGCCCTTTGCGGAACAACCATGCGACGCCGGCCGCGCACAGCGCTTGCACGAGCAGCACCAGATAGGGATAGCTGACGAAGGTCGCGAATCGCCAATTCGCCTTGGCGAAGCGCGCGATGGTGCCGCCGAATACGAGCTGGCAGTAGACCCAGAGCGCGGCGAAGACGGTCTTGCGGATCGGCTGGGCGAGGTCGCGCTTGATGTAATCCTCAAAGCGCAGGAAATCGTAGGCCGTGCGGGTCTGCCAGTCGTCAGCGCGGGTCTCGATGCTCCAGGACGCGATCTCGCCTTCGCTCAGATCCTGCGGCCGGCTGATCGTGGTCTTGAGCTGGTAGAGCCGGTCGAACTTGCGCAGCTCGGTGCGGAACATGCGATAATATCGCGCGAGCCCGCGCGGATCGTAGCCCTGCACATAGATGATATGGCGGTTCTGAACGCGCACTGACTCTGTGATCCCGCAAGCCGGCCTTGGGCCCCGACAGGAGCCCAGCCTCTCCCCGATTGACATGCTTTTTTTTCGACGAAAACCGTCGATATTCGTCCGGACCATTGGTCCGGACCGCATTGTCTGCCCGGGACTATAGCAGTCCGTGGGACAGGCCAAGAGCTATTTGCAGCCTGGCTGCGCGGCCTTCGGGCGCATTCCCTGAATGTTCTGAATGGCTTGGGGTATCGGGGGAAGGATGGCTACTGAACGTCGAGGGGTGCGGTGCCGCTCGCCTGGCCGCTGGCGTCCGTTGTGATCTTGTCAACGCGGGCCTCGGCCTGGCGCAAGAGCTCCTCGCAGCGGCGCTTCAAGGCCTCGCCGCGCTCATAGATCGCCACCGATTCTTCCAGCGGCACCTTGCCCTCCTCGAGCCGCTTCACGATCGTCTCGAGTTCCTCGATCGCGCGCTCAAAGGTCAGCCTGGTGACGTCGATTTGGGTATTTTCGGCCATATCCGTATCCGATTGCCCGCCCTTCGCTAGGTTACGAAGCAATATTTTGCGGGCGCAATGTGGCGGGTGTCGTCAGGCGCCCATCAGGGCGCCGACATGCGCCGTAACAGATTCTTTCAGTCCTTGCAGGTCATAGCCACCTTCGAGCACCGAAACAACGCGCCCGCCCGCGGTCTTGTCGGCGAGGTCCATCAGCTTCCGTGTCACCCAGGCGTAGTCCTCGCCGCGCAGGTTCAGCGAGGCCAGCGGATCGCGGTAATGCGCGTCGAACCCCGCGGAGATGATGAGGAGCTCGGGGCTGAACTTGGTGAGCTGCGGGAGGATCAAATTCTCGAAGGCGTCGCGGAATTCAGGGCCGCCATCCTCGGAGGCGAGCGGCGCGTTGACGATGGTGTCGTGATCGCCGCGCTCGGAGCGCGCGCCCGTGCCTGGAAACAGCGGCATCTGATGGGTCGAGCAGTACATCACGGTCGGATCCGACCAGAAGATGTCCTGTGTGCCGTTGCCGTGGTGCACGTCGAAATCGACGATGGCCGCGCGCTTGATCCCGTATTTGCGCTGCGCGTGGCGCGCCGCGATCGCGACATTGTCGAAGAAGCAGAAGCCCATCGGCTTGCCGATCTCGGCATGATGTCCGGGCGGGCGCACGGCGACGAAGGCGTTGCGATGCTCGCCTGCCATCACAGCCTCGGTGGCGGCGACGGCGCCGCCGACCCCGCGCATGACTGCTTCCCAGGTGCCCGGCGACATCGAGGTGTCGCCGTCGATATAGACTTGGCCGCTGGTCGGCGCGATGTGGCGCAGCTCGGTGACGTAGTGCTCGTTGTGGCAGAGCGTGACGAGGTCGAGATTGCCCTCCGGCGCCTGGTCCCGTACCAGGAACTGGAAGCGTTCGTGCGACAGCGCTTCCTCCACCGCGCGCAGGCGGTCCGGCCGCTCAGGATGGCCCTGCGGCGTAACGTGGTCGAGGCAGGCCTTGTGGGAGAGAAGAAGCGTGCTCATCAGGTCGGGCTCACTGCGAACGGGCTTTTGACCTCGCTTGGCGCATCCGGCGCCAAAAGGCAATGCAAAACGCAATGTAGGCGTTTGGCCTGGAATGGCAAAGGTGGTCCCGTTCCGGGCCGTTTGATCTGGATCAATTGACGCGCAGGATGCGGCTCAGTGGCAGCGGGCCGATCGGGCCGTGCGTCCTGAAGAAGGCAAATAGCGCATCTGCATCGTAGCCGCCATATTGCGGCGAGGCGCCTTGCTTGGCGGCGGTAAAGCCGTCGCCGCCGACGGCGAGATAGTCGTTGAGGGTGACGCGGTAGCTCGAGGCCGGATCCATCGGCTTGCCGTCGAGCGTCATCTTGTCGGCCATCACGCGCTCACCGAACGGCTTCGAGGCGTCCCAGACGTAGCTGAAGCCGTTCGACACCTGGAGGATCCGCGGACGCTTCGGATCGAGCCATTGCTGCTCCAGCATCTCCTTGAGCTGGCTGCCCGTGAGCGTCAGGGTGACGAGGCGGTTGCGGAACGGCTGGCTCGCGAACACGTCGCCAAAGGACACCGCGCCGTTCTCCTTCGGCACGATGTCGGTGCGGATGCCGCCGGGATTGGTGACGGCGATGAGGGCGCCGCCGTCCTTCGCATCCTTCGTCGCCGCCAATTGCGCATCGGCGATGACGTCACCGAGCGCGCTCTCGCCGGCGTCGTTGGGCACGCGCGAGAGCGTCTGTGTCACCGATCCCGCCGGACGGTTGGCGATGGGGGAAGCGAGCTTGTCGTAGGCCTCGATCAGCGCGGTCTGATCGGGATCCTTGGCGAGCGAGGCGTTCGCGACGATCACGTTCTCGGCTTTCGCGCTGACGATGTCGCGCGTGGCGGAATCGAGCGTGACGTCGATCGCCGTGACGAGCGTGCCGTATTTGTCGCCGCTGGTGACGAGCCGGCCGTCGATGTTGCAGACATAGGCACGGTGGGTGTGGCCGCTGACGACGACGTCGACCGCGCGGTCGAATTTCTTGACGATGTCGACGATCGGCCCTGAAATGCCCGGGCATTCATTGTAGTCGCCGGTCGGCTCGCCGCCTTCGTGGATCAGGACCACGATCGCCTCGACGCCGCGCGCCCTCAGTTGCGGAACGAGCGCATTCACCGTCTCGGCCTCGTCGCGGAATTCGAGCCCGGCAATGCCCTTTGGCGAGACGATACCGGCGGTGCCCTTGAGCGTCAGCCCGATGAAGGCGACGGGGATGCCGTCGAACTCCCTGATCTCATAGGGCGGCAGGATGCTCTTGCCGGTCGCGGTCTCGATGGTGGAGGCCGCCAGATAATGGAATTTGGCACCCGTGAAGGGATGCGGCCCCTGGCATCCGTCCTCCGGATGGCAGCCGCCGTTCTGCATCCTGAGCAGCTCGGCCTTTCCCTCGTCGAACTCGTGATTGCCGACCGAGGTGATCGCAAGCCCCATCATCGACAGCGACTCGACCGACGGCTCGTCGTGAAACATCGCCGACAAAAACGGGCTCGCCCCGATGAGGTCTCCGGCCGCGACGAAGATCGTGTTCTTGCGGCCCTCGCGAAGCTGCCTGACCAGCGTCGCCATGTATTCGGCGCCGCCCGCCGCGACCGTCACCTTCTTCGTCTTGTCCTCGGGATCGCCGATGCGGATGCCGCCCGGCGGCGGCCTTAGATTGCCGTGGAAGTCGTTGATCGCGAGGATGCGCAGTTCGACCGATGCCGAGCCCTGGGCAAGAACGGGCAGGGCGCAGCCGAGCGCGAAGGCGAGAGTGGCTGGGATCAGGCGAAGCAGATGTCGCATGGAACGAGCCTAGACGTTCCGCGGGAAGATTTCACGAAGCTTGTTGCTCTCTTCCTTCTCTCATTGCGGAGGAGGTGGCAGCTTGCGCTCCTCTAATGCCTCTTTCTCGCGAAGAATGCCCTGAACGCAGCGATCGCTTCCTTCGAGCGTATTCGCTCGCCGAAGAGATGACTTTCCTGGTCGATGCGGCGTGTCAGCTCCTCCGGCGGCAGGCGCAGCAATTTGCGCGAGATCGCGACCGCATCTGCCGGCAGTCTGCAAATCTCCCGCCCCACCTTCTTGGCTTCCGCCTCGGTATGTCCGGGCGAGACCACGACATTGACGAATCCCGCCGACCGGGCCTCCTCTGCGTCGAAGGTCCGCCCCATCACCAGCATTGCGAACGCGCGCTGATAGCCCATGGTGCGCGGCATCAAGAGGGTGGACGCGCCCTCCGGGATCAGTCCGAGCGGGACGAACGGCGTCCTGAAGGTCGCAGCGGTCGATGCGAGCACATAGTCGCAATGGAACAGCATGGTCGTGCCGATGCCGATCGCAACGCCGTCGACGGCAGCGATGATCGGCTTCACATTGTGGGCGAGCGAATAGAGCAGCTTGATGGAGTTGGAGGCTCGCGGCGTCTCGGGGCTCGCCGTGGCATCGGCCAGGAACTCCTCGAGGTCGTTGCCGGCGCTGAACGCGCCGGAGCCGCCGGTGATGATGAGGCAACGGATGTCCGGGTTGTTCTGTGCCGTGTCGATCGCCTGGCCGATGTCGCGGTACATGGCTTGCGTGACTGCGTTCCTCTTGTCCGGCCGGCGCAGCGTGATCACGCGCATCGCGCCTTCATGCGTCACAACGATCTGGCCGGCCATGCTTCCCAGTCCCCAATAGCGGCCCACAGCACCGTTGCCGCTAGCCCATCGTTTTGCTGTCAGCCTACATCATCTTGCGGAGTTGCCAAACCTGGGGTTGCCGTTTTCAACGGGGCAGTGCATGCCACCGCCGTCTCCGCCGGCGTCGCACAGGCGAGGCGAGTATTGCAACAAAAAGTTACACTGACCTTATTGAAAAACCGGGAGTTGTGCGACAGGATCGGCCCCGTTTCGCTCTCATTGGCCGATTGCCCATCGATGATTGCAGCAAAGATCGTTGACGAATCCTCGCTGCACTATCGCGGCTGGCGGGTCGTCTTCGGTTGTTTCCTGATCGCCTTCTTCATGTTCGGCTTCGGCCTTTACGGTCAGGGCATTTATCTCGCAGAGCTTCAGCGCGTTCATGGCTGGCCGAGCGCGTTGATCTCGACGGCCAGCACCTTCTCGTTCCTGCTCACCTCCGCTCTCGTCATCTTCACCGATGACATCATGGTGCGAATCGGTCCGCGCGCGCTTTCGCTGTGCGGCCTGTCTGCGCTTGGCGCCTCGACGATCATGTTCGGATTGATGACGGCACCCTGGGAGCTCTATCTCGCCTATGCCCTGATGTCGGTGGGCTGGACCGGAATGGGCACGGTCGTGATCGCGACGGTCCTCAACGCCTGGTTTGACCGACGTCGCGGGCTTGCGCTCAGTCTCGCGTTCAACGGCGCCACCTGCGGCGGCATCGTGCTGGCGCCGCTGCTGCTGTTCATGACGGGCCTCGTCGGCTTCGCGCGCGCGATGCTGGCCGCAACGACGGTGATGGTTGTCGTGCTGGTGCCGGTGATCGTGTCCCTGATCGACCGGCCGAAGGGCGGAACGCAGGCGCCCCCAGCATCGTCCCAGGCGGCAGGCCAGGACACGCTTCCCGCGCCGTCACGAAGGGCACTGCTCCGCGATTCCGGCTTCTGGACCATGGTGGTGCCAATCGCGATTGCGATTCTCGCGCAAGTGGGTTTCATCGTCCACCAGGTTCCGTTCCTCGAGCCGCTGATCGGGCGCTCGGCGGCGGGGCTCGCGCTTACCATCATGGCGAGCATGGCCGTCGTCGGCCGCCTGTCGCTCGGCCTGTTCGTGGACCGGATCGATCCGCGTCTGGCGAGCTCGGTGTCGATGGTGAGCCAGGCGCTGGCGCTTCTCGTGCTGCTGCAATCGTCGCAGGCGAGCGTGATGCTGGCGGCCTGCGCCGTCTACGGCTTCTCGATCGGGAACATGATCACGTTCCCACCCCTGATCATTCAGCGCGAGATCGGCCATGCCGCATTTGGTGCCGCCATGGGATTGGGCACGTCGATCAGCGGCGTCATCAGCGCGTTCGGCCCGGGCCTCATCGGGTTCGTGCGCAGCCTGACCGGCGATTACACGGCAGCGCTGACGCTATGCCTGCTGCTCAATCTCGTCGCGGCGGCAGCGGTTTTGGTGCGGCCTAAGCCGGCGCGGTAGTCAATGGCGATGCGGTGCGGCTGCGTCCTGCGTTACTCACCACACTCTCACTGTCATCGCCCGCCTTGTGCGCGCTTGCGCACTGGGGCGGGCGATCCAGTATTCCAGGGGCTGTGCGAGGATACGGAGAAGCTGCGGCGTACCGGATTCCCCGCTTGCCGCCTACGCTAAAGCTTCGGCGAGCCAAGACCTCACGCCCCGGCGAAGCCTTGGCGTAGCCGGGTCGCGGGGAATGACAGCAGTGATGTGGACGCAGCCACCTACCTCAGCAACACCGCGTCCGCCGCCGCGACCGACTCCGCGCTCTCCGTCACGGTGCGCTCCAGCGAACTCGCCTGCACGGTGATGTTCTCTGCAAAGAAACGGGCGAGCGAGACGTAGCGGGGCGCATCGACGTTGCCCTCGCTCTTGGCCGCGAGCGCCTCGCTTGCCAGCATGCAGCCGCCGAGCGTCGCACCGAACTGCTGGAGATAAGGCGTGGCACCGGCGAGCGCGTCGTTCGGCGCCTCGGCAAGGCGCTCCAAGAGCCACTTGCTGGTGCGCTTGAGCGCGTCCAGCGCCTCGCGCAATTTGACGCCGGTGGTGCCGAAGGCGGGATCGTTGGAGGCCTCGACCTGCTTGATGATGCCGGAGAGCTCGCCGAGCAGCGCCCAGACGGCGGTACCGCCGTTGGCCGCGAGCTTGCGCGTGACGAGGTCGATCGCCTGGATGCCGTTGGTGCCTTCATAGATCGCGGTGATGCGCGCGTCGCGATAGTGCTGGGCCGCGCCGGTCTCCTCGATGAAACCCATGCCGCCGTGCACCTGTACGCCGAGATAGGCGACCTCGTTGCCGACGTCGGTCGAATAGGCCTTTGCGATCGGCGTCAGCAGCGCCGCGCGCGCCGCGGCCTCGACCCGCACGCCGGGATCTTTGGCGCGCGTCGAGACGTCGATCGCGACTGCCGTCGCATAGCAGATGGTGCGTGCGGCCGCGGTCTGTGCGCGCATTCGCATCAGCATGCGCTTGACGTCAGGATGCACGAAGATCGCGTCCGAGCCGTCGCCCTTCTTGCCGAGGGCGCGACCCTGCCTGCGCTCCTGCGCGTAGGCGAGAGCCTGCTGATAGGCACGGTCGGCGACGCCGACGCCCTCGAGGCCGACGCCGAGACGGGCCTGGTTCATCATGGTGAACATGCAGCGCATGCCCTGGTTTTCTTCGCCGATCAGAAAGCCGATTGCACCGCCATGATCGCCCATGGTCATGGTGCAGGTGGGGGAGGCGTGCATGCCGAGCTTATGCTCGACGCCGGATGCATAGACGTCGTTGCGCGCGCCGAGCGAGCCGTCGGCATTGACCATGAACTTTGGAACAAGGAACAGAGAAATTCCCTTGGTGCCGGCGGGCGCGTCGGGAAGGCGAGCGAGCACGAAATGCACGATGTTGTCGGTCATGTCGTGCTCGCCATAGGTGATGAAGATCTTCGTCCCCTTGATGCGATAGGTGCCGTCGGCATGCCGCTCGGCGCGGGCGCGCAGCGCGCCGACGTCGGAGCCGGCCTGCGGCTCGGTGAGCTGCATCGTGCCGGTCCATTCGCCGGTGACGAGTTTTTCCAGATAGATCTGCTTCAACTCGTCGCTGCCATGCGCCTCCAGCGCCTCGATCGCCGAGGCCGTGAGCAGCGGGCAGAGGCCGAAGGCGACGTTCGAGGCGCTCCAGATCTCGGTGCAGGCCGCGTTGATCGCGATCGGCAGGCCCTGGCCGCCGAAGGCTTCCGGTCCCGAGACCGCGTTCCAGCCGCCATCCGTCCAGCGCTTATAGGCATCCGGCCAGCCGGGCGCGGTCGTGACCTTGCCGTCGTCGAGCTTGATGCCGTTCTCGTCGCCGACGCGGTTGAGCGGCGCAAGCACGTCGGTCGCGAACTTGCCGGCTTCCTCCAGTACGGCTTGGGCGATGTCGGCGTCGAAATCGCCGTAATGGCCGGCCTCCACGGCGGCCTTGAGGCCCGCGCCGTGGTTGAGCGATAGCAGCATGTCGTTGATCGGCGCGCGGTAGGTCATGGCGTGCTCCCGGAAACCTCGTTGGCGCCGTATTCCCACGAAACCGCGGAGGTCTCAATGGCCGGGAGGGCCAAGTTTCGTGCCTGGGAGGCCAGCCAGGCGCGGGCGGGGCGCTGACGTCGGAGGGGCGTGCAAACTGCGCCCGCGGTCGGCGAATTTACGCGCCGAGGCGGTTGAAATGCTCGCTTTCTCTCTATAGACCGGCGGAGCAAACGGGAATCTGCGGTAGCCATTCCCGTGACAAGCGCCGTTGGGGCGTAGCCAAGCGGTAAGGCAGCGGATTTTGATTCCGCCATTCGGAGGTTCGATCCCTCCCGCCCCAGCCAGAGCGCCCGCTTTGCCTGAAATCACTCACAAAAACGGCCTGGCTGGGGAGCTGCTGCACAGCTCTGCGACACACTGCTGCTGCACAGGGTGTGTTTCGAAATGGCTGTCCACATCTTTCGCCGTGATGCCGTGTATTACTGGCGGCGCCGGCGGCCCCGCGCGCTTGCCAATATCCTGGATCGACCGCATGTTTTTCTGAGCCTCCGAACGACCAGCCCCGTGGTGGCGCGTCGGATGGGAGTACAGCTTGACCTGATCCTGGAAGATGCCGCGATGCTTGCCGAGAGCGCCGACCTGAACCTGTCACGGTCCCAGATTGAGACAATGCTCCGCGTTGTCGTCGATAAACATCTGACGAAGCTCGATCGGGTTTCGCACGCCGCCAAGAGCTCGGCCGGGTTTGACTTCGAGCGTGAACGGATGGCCGACAAGCGAGCCTTCTGGAGCTACGCGCTGCTCGATGCTCAGGGCGTGGCTGCCGTCGTCCGCCCTGAGGATCGCGTCCGCATGGCTGCTGACGGACTGTCCGAAACCGATATCGAGGCCGTGCAACATCATCTGATGACGCTCCGCTTCCAGGATATCGTCCCGACCAATCAGCATATTCTCAGGCGCATGGTCGATGCAGTCGGCGCAGGCCAGACGGCGATGAACATTGACGTCGCGCAGGGGACGTACTTCCGCGGAATCAAGCTTGCGCTGGCCGAGGTCGATCGTCGCTACGGAGGCAGCCGTGTCGAGGATGAGGGCTTTGTGGATCGCATGCTCCTCGCGAAGAGCGATCCACCGAAGCCGATCCTCGGGCCGGAGGCTGCCGGCCACGTCGACCAACGCGATCCACCGGCAACGGAGGATCGCTCCGCGCACTCCGTGCCCATGGCGCGTTTCTCAGAGTTTACAGAGCAACTCATCCTGCAGCATGCCAGGGATGCTCATTGGGACGACAAGACCCAGCGGCAGGCGAGAAGCATTTCAAACTTGTTCGTCAAGTTCATGCTCCAGGACCAGCACGTCGAGAGCATCGAGACCCTGCGCCAACATCACATGGGGAAGTTCGTCGACTTCCTTCGATCGGACATTTACCAGAGCTATGGCAAATCGCCGAAGGATGAAGGCCGGAGCATCGCCGAGTTGCGCGCTGTAGCTTTGGCACGCCATGTGAGCGAACGCGGGATCGCCGGCGATACGCTCAATCGTCACCTCACGTTCCTTGCTCAGATCTTCCGGCACGCGGTTGCGCGCGGGGTCGACGCACTCGGCCAGATCAAACTCGTTGACCTTCGATCCAAGGGTAAGAAGAAGCGCGCGCGCGACGAGAGGGCCAAGTTGCCGTTCGAGCAGGCTGCCTCCATTTTCCGGACGCCTCCGTTCAACAATTGCGCGGCTTGGGATAGGTTGGACGAACCGGGACCGGATGGCCTCCACCAGCTTTTTCACTGCGCGCTCTATTTCGTGCCGATCCTCATCTACTACACCGGCTGCCGCCGCGAAGAACTGTGCGGGCTGATGGTGGATGACGTCATCCTCGACAACGGCTCAATTCCGTACCTCCACATTGCCAAGAACGAGCGGAGGCGGGTCAAGAACCCGCAGTCGCAGCGGAATATCCCGTTGCATAGTGAGGTGCTCCGGCTGAATTTTGTCGCTTACGTCAAGACCATCACGGCGCTCGGCTACAAGCTGCTCTTCCCTGACCTTTACTCACCCTCCAGCCGATCCCCACTGGGCGACCGCTTCTACAAGGAGTTCAAACCCATTCTGGTGTCCGTCGGAGTGACCGAGAAGGGACTGGGCTCTCACGCGGTCCGCCACCTGTTCGGTGCCCAGCTCAAGAAGAAGCTGGTGACGGAAGAGGACCGCGCCGATCTGCTCGGCCATGGGGGCGACAGCGAAACCAGCGAACGCTATTGCGAGCCGCATGAAATCGCGACGCTGCTGAAGTTTGTGGAGAAGCTGCCGGTTGTGACGGACCACTTGCAGCCCCAGGAGGTGCAGTTGCTGCCGTGGGTATTGAACAAGGAAGTTGCGCCGTTTTCTCAGCCGTCACGGTCGAAGCGTGGGGGGTGACCGCTACCGCGATCGCCCAAAGTCTCTCAGGACTGACAAGGTATCTAACGAAAGCCTAACAGTGAATGTTGCAACGTTCGATGCTTCTCGGGCGCGTCATGACGCGCGTCTCGCCAAGCAGGATATCGATATCCTTGCGGATCTCGGACCGAACAGTGTCGTTCCCGTTCACTGGCCCGAATACATCACATCTGAAATCGCAAATTCCGCCTCGATGAGCCGCCGTGCCAGCAGATGCATGACACGGGCGGCTGTGTGCAAGCGAACGATCTCGTGGGCATCATCGGGATCGGACTTTGAGTGCTTGCCTGCATGCGCGACCGCAATACGGCAGGAATCGTGAATGTATTTGTGCGGCGGTTCGCTGCCGCACAATGCGAGGAAACGGGTGATGTCGTCGTTCTTGCTGGAGGTGGCGCGCAAGGCCTCGAAATTGGCGAGAAACCATTTACGCGCCGCTTCCTTGCCGTGATTCCGGATTTCGATGATCTTGTAATAGTTCAGCACGGCGTAGCTCACGAAACCGTTCTGCTGGGCGTTGCGGGCCTCCCGGAACAGCGCGAGCGCGCGTCGTGCTTCCTCGGAGCCCGGGATCTTCCGGTCGAAGATGTAATGGTGCGCCGTTGTGAAGGCGAGGTCGCGCTTGGTCACCGGAACCGGGACGGGATTTCCCGACCAGCCAAATCCCGCAATCGCGAAGTTGTCGTCGCACCAAGCCATCACGCTTAAGAAGCGATTGATGACAGTCATGGCGGTTCGCTCGTCAACCCGGTTGGCCACGAGGTCGATGTGTACCGATTGTACATGCTCCTTCGTCTTCGGCATGAGAACCAGCTGGTACTGGTCGAAGGTGATAAGCCGCTCCTCCTTAGGCCAAGTGACCTGGTTGTCGACCCCGATGTGAAGGAAGCGCGAATTATTGCGCACGCCGAGCTTTTGGTAGCGTTTCCGTTCGGCGTCTTCGGTATCGTATTCCGAGCCGTCGCCCTCGGGAGGGGCAGGGAAGCGCTCGGCCAGCTCGCATTCCCGCGCGAGGCTTCGAAAGAATTCTTGCGTGAACGACATCTCGCGCATCGCGGGTGCGTTCATCCGGCCGCGATCCGGATCGAAATCGACTTCGCTTCCCGCCGATTGCAGCGAGACTGCGCCTTCCGGCACAAAATAGGCCCGTCGCTTCTCTCCGTCCTTCTGATACACGACCTCGGCCCCACCATTGCTGTTCACGCCCGTCTCAGCCACGGTCAACGTCATGCGGATGAAGCTCTTTCGAGCTTGTTCATTAGCCAGAAGAGTTTCGATCACGTCGCGGAACGTCTCCGCCTCGAAAAACGACGCGCCCGGGCCTCCTACGGGGCGTAGCCCGTCCAGAATGATAGCCACGTGCCCCGCCCATCCGGAATCCAACGGGATAAGACCGAATACGGCAGCGGCAATATGCTGCGGAGACAACTTCTCCTCGCGCCGCTCCCGTCCGCGCGGCAGTCGGCCGTATCGACGCAAGGACTCAAATCGCTGATCCATTTCCTGCGGCGCGCTGTAGGATACGTCGCTGTTCTGAAGCAGCAGCCCAAGAATACGGGCGAGGTTCTTTGCATACATCGCAATTCGCTTCTGTGCGGTGTGGGCTCGTCGCTATCAAAGCACGGACGAACGCCCTCGCGAAACAGCACAAACTTTGTCCAATGCCTCGGTCCAGAGCAACAGACCTCGGCCGCGAAGAGCGAGCAAGCGACGATCCTTCACAAAACGCTTTGGTGCGCGGATAAGCCGATGAAGTCCCAACGATCTTTCTGTCGTCGATCTGGTCCGGGGTTTAGGGGGCTCTCACCGGATGACCACGACGTTATCCTTATGCGCCGTCGTCGTTCATACTCGCTCCCCGGTTGCAACTGGACTCTTCCTGCTACAATCTCGGCTAGCCCCCATTACGCGAGGAAGCGGCGATTCGCATGCACATTACGAAAGCGAAGATCAGAAATTATAGATCACTTGCACATTGCGATATTGAATTCCGTGACGGCCTGAACATTCTCGTAGGCGACAACGAAGCCGGAAAATCAACGCTCCTCGAAGCGATCAGCCTGGCGCTGACGGGCTCCTTGAACGGACGGCCTCTTGCCCAGGAGCTGCACCCGTTTCTTTTTTCCGTGCAGGCAACCCGCGAGTACCTTACGGCGCTGCGTGGCGGAAAGCCCGCAATTCTTCCTGCAATCACGATCGAGCTGTTCTTCAGCGATATTCCGGAACTCGCCGAGTTCAGGGGCGATAACCATTCGGAGAAGCCAGGGGATCTCCCGGGCATTGTCTATTCGATCGAATTCAACGACGCGTACAAGGACGCGTATGAGGAATACCTTGCCAAGCGCGACGACGTCCGCTCGATCCCGGTTGAGTATTATCAGGCGGTATGCCAGTCCTTCGCGCGCAAATCCGTCCTGCCGCGCCAAATTCCGCTATCTCCCGTCATCGTGGATGCTAGCCGCATCACCACGATCACGGGTGCGAACCGCTATGTGACAGGACTCATTCGGGAGGCACTGCCGGCGAAAGAGCAGGTTCAGTTGTCCGTCGCCTATCGGAAGCTCAGGGAGCTCTTTCTCGCAGACGACAGCATCAAGCAGATCAATGCAAAGTTTGCGGAGCGCCACGGGGAAATTTCCGAAAAGACGCTCTCGATGACGCTCGATCCAACGGCGCGAGGCGGCTGGGAAACCGCCGTCATGCCGAGCCTCGATGACGTTCCCATCACTCTCGTCGGCAAGGGCGAACAAAACGCCGTCAAGATCAAGCTGGCGCTTGAGAATAGCTCCGACGCGAACGTTTTTCTAATCGAAGAGCCCGAGAACCATCTTTCCTTTTCCCGCTTGCATGGTCTCATCAATGCGATAACGAAGAAGGCGGGTTCGCGCCAGCTCATCATCACGACGCATTCAAGCTTTGTCCTCAACAAGCTCGGCATCAACAACGTCATCCTGTTCAGGAACGGCGATTCCATGAGGCTCGATGCGCTGACCGCGGACACTTACGAATATTTCAAGAAGCTGCCCGGACACGACACGCTGCGGCTGCTGTTGAGCAGCAGAAGCATTCTCGTTGAAGGCCCGTCGGATGAGCTTGTTGTTCAGAAGGCCTTCATCGCAAAGCACGGCGTAAGCCCGCTTGAAAAGGGCGTCGACGTGATTTCGGTGAAGGGGCTGGCGTTCAAACGGTTTCTCGCAATCGCGAAGATTCTCGGCATCAAGACCGACGTGGTCACGGACAACGACGGTGATGTCGAGGCGTTGAAAGCCAAATACGCCGATTATCTCGCGGATGGTAACATACACGTCCGCTACGATACCGACGAAGAATTCCCAACACTTGAGCCCCAGATGCTTAAGGCCAATAGCCTTGAGCGCCTGAACAGCGTGCTCGGCACCGACTACGCCGATTCAAACGAGCTGATCGAGTACATGACGAAGCCCGCCAACAAAACCGACGTTGCCCTCAAGATTTTCGACACCGCCGAGGCGATAGCTTTCCCCGGTTATATCAATGCCGCCGTCGAATAAAATCGTTTTTGCGTCGGCAGGCGCGGGCAAGACGACGGAAATCGTGACGCAGGCGCTTTCGATGCGCCCGCGGCGGGTTGCGATCACCACGTTTACGCTCAAGAACGTGGAAGAGATCAGGCGCAAGCTGATTGAGCTAAACGGATGCGTGCCGCCGGAGATCACCATCTATCCGTGGTACACCTTCGTCCTTCACGAGATGGTGCGCCCTTATCAAGGTTGCGTTCATCAAGAGCGGGTCGCAGGCGTTCACTTCGCCAAGGGAGCCACCCGTACCTATGTCCAGAAGGCGGACGTCGCCCAGTACTATTGCGACCGAGAAAACCAGGCGTACTCTGATCGCCTGGGCGATTTCGCCTTGCTGTGCAATGAGGCGAGCGATGGGAAAGTCATTCGCAGGTTGAAAGACATGTTTGCCAACATCTTCGTTGATGAAGTGCAGGACCTTGCCGGATTTGACATCGACGTCCTAGAGCTGCTGCTCCGTTCTCCCATTGCCATGTCACTCGTCGGCGATATTCGCCAGTCGACCTACCGAACCAGCTACTCGACAAAGAACAAGAAGTTTTGCGGACGCGGCTTCGTTCTGAAAGCCGAAGCCTGGAAGAAGGCCGGTCTCTGTGAAGTCACTTACATGGCGCAAAGCCGCCGTTGCGTACAACCGATTTGTGATGTGGCCGACCTCATTTTTCCTGATCTCCCCAAAGCTCAATCGAAGAACGAGAGCCAGACCGTGCACGACGGCGTCTTCGTGGTGCGGACGATCCACGTCGAGGAATACCGGAGGCGGTATCAGCCGCAGGTGCTGCGGCTCGATCGGCGATTTGGCGCCGGTCTCCCGGCCGAGAACTTTGGCATGGTCAAAGGCCTCGGTTTCGAACGCGTACTGATCATTCCTTACGGAGGGATCACCAAATGGCTCCGCACAGGTAAGCCGGAGCACGTCGCTGGGTCGGCAGACGAGGTCTATGTCGGCATTACCCGTGCTTATCAGAGCGTTGCTTTTATCCACGATGGTGATGTGGCCGTACCGGGAATCGCGATCTTTGAGCCATAGGCTCAAGGATGATCGATGCGGGTCGTGTTAGAATGCCGCGATGATCGAATCCCCACCCGAACAGGACCAGCCTCGCTCACCCGGGATCATGGCGCGAAACATCGCCGATCCTATAAGGCTGTCCGGCCTCCAATTGAACGGTGTATCCGCGGAAAACAGCCGCGGAGGGAATACCATCCAGGTCTACACAAGGCTGAGCCTCACTTCGGATGATCAGTTCTTTCACCGCGTGGCGGAGGGCCTGAGCAATCACATCGAATACGTCGCGCGGCAGTCCGGAAGCGCCGTAAACCTTAAGCGCGCCGATGTTGCCCTCCTGGTCGTACATCCGGACGACACGGGCGACTTGTGGCTCGATACGGCAGCAGTCGCACTTCAAATCAGGGCCAAGCGAGACATGGTCGCCGGGGCGGTGGTGTTCGAGCACGACATTGCTGACGTTACCGGCATGGGCTTTCCTCTTGTCCCGATCGGCAAGGAAGATCGTGTCGTTTGCATTTTTCGCGAAGGCTGGCGCTTTGGACTCTTCTTCGATTTCAATCCGCATGCCGACTTTTCCGTGGAGGAAATGCAGCGCGACCTTGGTACGCTGCATCGCAGGTTGAAGTACCGGGACCTTTATGACGCGATCGCCGACCAGGCCGTGTTTTCACGGCTCATCGCCGCAGGCTGGTTTCCATTCGTAGAAATTCTCGGTCCAGAATTTGGTGGGCTCCTAAAGTTCAACGAAGCGGGATTTGAGCTCGATGAGGAGGAAGCGAAGATCCTAGCGAAGTTCGACTCTGAGCGGATCGAGCGAATGTTCAGCCGATGGATGGCGAAGGCGCATTTTGCCGGCAAGGAACGGCTCTTGCGCTCGGCGCTGAAATCCTTCGCGGAAGGCGACGCCGTGCCCGTGCTCAAAATCGCTTTGACCGAGATCGAAGGAATTTTGGGTGATGCCCATCGCAAGGTTCATGGGAAGGCCGCTCGGATCAAGAAGCTGCTGGAATTTGCGGTCGCGTCGGCCGAGGCAAAGGCGGGGCACCCGGATACGCTCTTGTTCCCGGCCGCCTTCGCTCATTATTTGAGATCGCATACCTTCGCTGACTTCGATCCCGCGGCACGGACGGGCAATGCCAGTTCGCGCCATGCCGTCGGCCACGGCGCGGCAGCGCCTGAAACTTATACGATGGTGCGGGCGCTTCAGGCCCTGCTTACCCTCGATCAACTGGCCTTTTACACGTGAAGCGCGGCGTCATGCTGTGATTTCGAGCCACCTAGCCCTGATGAGCTTTGGTCGCAGGTATTATCAGTGCTCGGATTAAGCTGCTTGAAGCTCAAGTCTACTCTGCCGCCTCGCCCTTAGCCTCAATCATCAGCAAGTCAAGGCTCTCGATCTCCTGCATTGCCCGACCAGCAATGCCCTGCAGGTCACCATAGAGGCCGGCGGTGGAATCAAGCACGCCGCGGAGTTGTTCCTCGCGCTTGGCCCAGAGCCGCATCATCGTCTTGCGCTCGCGATCGAGGTCTTCCTGCATGTCCGTGAACCTCTCCACGATCGCGTCGATGCGGTGGCGGAAGCGGGGACCGGTCAGATAGCCGTACATCATCTCCATCTTGGTCTGCTGGCCTTCCTGAGCCTGACGGCTGCCAGCGAGATCGATCAGCCCGTGCCGGAGTACGATCGCCAGCGGAACGGCGAACCGGGGCTCCGCGACCCAGACATTGTCGACCAGCCCAAAGGTTTCGATGTCCTTCGGCAACGCGCTGGAGACAATGAGGGCGACCTCAGCTTTGGCAGCGCGCTGGTCGCTCCTGAGCTTGGTCAGCCAGTCGTCGCTCCAACGCTTGGTCCTTTTGGACTCCCATAGGATCGTGCCGCAGGCCTGCCCACCAGGACCGAATATGCGATGCAGGACGTCGCCACCAAAATCGCCCTTTGGCACAGGCTCAATCTGATCCCGCGGAAAATGATTGCGGAGCAGCGATTCCAATTCGAGTTCCAGGGCCTCCCCCTGCAACTGCTGGGAGCCTTGCTCGGCCCTGCGCCGGAGCTCCTCGATCTGTCGGTTCATGCCCGCGATCTGGGCTTCCTTTTCCGCAACCTTCGCCTTGAAGCCGTCCTCGGCATCAAGCTTCGCCTTGTCGCGCACAGCGGCAAGTGCCTGCTGAACCTTCGTCTCGATCGTGAGTTCGACTTCCCGCCGGGCATCCTCGAGCTCGCGCTCCTTGCGGAGCATGTCCGCCTGGATCTTCTGGGCCGCGGCCAGCTTCTCGTTGTTCGTCGAAAGGAGCTGCTGCAGGTCAGCCAGCTGTTGGTCGCGTGCGCTGAGCTCGTCAACGATTGCGAGACGCGCTCTCTTCGCCTCCGCTTCTGCGATGTTGGACCGCTCCGCCTTCAGCTTGGCCGCTACTTGCTCGTCAACGGTCTCGCGAGCTTTCGCGATTTCTTCGCTGGCCTGCTTGAGCTGCGCTTCCCGCCGGCCAAAATCCGCTTCCTTGGCGGCAAGCTGTTGATCAAACTTACGGCGCGTCTCGGCGATCAGGGGCGCCGCGAGCGACTCCGTGAGCTTGATCTCGGTGCGGCAATTCGGGCAGGTGATCTGGGGATCGGTCACGGTCGCGGTCCTCTGATGACTGCCCGTGATTGTACCGGGCGGGGCTGCGTCGTTTAAGCCCTGCGCTCGGGTTATCCCGCGCAATTGCGGAGGCCGCGGCAATGGCGGCCTCGTCTTTCCGTCGCCTTGTTCCATCATGATCAGTTCCTAGTAGCGCGGATATCGCGTTCCCGCAGAACCGCTTCCACGACACGACGCAGGCGCCGGACCGATCCGCCAGGCCAGTGTTTCGCGATCGCCTCGCGCTCCACGCCGTCGAGCGGCGTGACCCAGCTCTGGTCGAGACCGCGTTCCTTCGCGAGGTCGGAGATCACAGCCGGAAGCAACGCGTCCAGATCTTTCGCCGCCGGCTTGGGGAAGCTCACAACGCGAAAGCGATCGCGGATCGGTACCGGCAGAGGATCGAGACTGTTGGCAGTGGCGGCGTAGGAGACCTGCGACAGATCGAGATTGGTCTGTAGCGCCGGATCCGGGTAGCGGCAATTCGTTTCGGCCTCGAGAAAGCCGAGGAGGCAATCCCACAGACGACCATAGTCGGATCGAGTTGCCGCCTTTTCGATCTCGTCGATCAGCACAAGGGGATTTGCGATGCGCCCCTGCGCAATTGCGAGGAATGCGTGGCATGGTTCCGCCGAGTACCAGCGGCGGTCCGTGCCTCCAAACGCGGCGCCGTCCGAGCGGCTGGCGTCGGTGCGCCACACGCTGACGCCCAACAACTCGCCGATGCGCCGCACAAACCTGCTCTTGCCCCCGCCAGGTTCGCCGACAACCAGGAGCGGACGCAAGTGGACTGTCGTACGCCCGACGAGATCCGTCAGCGCAAAATCGATCGCCTCGGTCGCGTATGGGAACTCCAGCAGAAGAGTGTTGCGCACATGGTGCAGCGGAGGCGCTTCCACCAGCGGCAAAGGGACGTTAACGACGGACTTCAACGGTCCCAGAATGTCCTTGAGCTTGGGGTTCTTCATCTCCTCCGGCGTGAGTCGCGCCACTACGACGCTATGGTCCGGTGAAGAAGTCCCTGACGGCTTCTGCTCCTGATTGGTGGCGGTGGTCTCGGCTTCCTGTTGCTTCCGGCGCTCCTCCTCGGCTTCCTTCAGCTTGCGGCGCACGGCCGACTTGGCAGCGACGATCCGGTGCTCGACCATCATGGACCCGAGCGTGCTCGCGTTTTCGGCGGCGCCGACGTGCTTTGAGAGCATATCGGTGCAGGCGGGCAAAGCTGCCCAGCCATAGGTCATCTCTTCGAGATCGCAGCGCAGATCTTCGCCGGCATGGCGATAGGCTTTTCGGACAGCTTCGACCAACGCCTTCCCAACCCTGCGATAGTCGTCAAACGTCTCGGCGCTGCGCGGCAAGGGAAGCGCCAACAGGCGGACGCAGTCCGAGAGGCTGCGCAGGACAGGTTGATCGAGACTGACTGCCCGTCGGTCGAGTTCGGCCGCCAGTGCGAGCCCGGTGTCCGCGGTCATCGCTATCGTCCAAAGCAACGTCTGCGGAAGCCCCGGACAAAGCTCGTCGATCTCGGCAGCCAGACGCTGCTCGATATGCAAGGAGCCATCCTTGACCAGCATTGCGTAGCGGAGCAGGCGGGGCAGCGTCGTCAGGCGCTCATCCAGATCGGACGAATCCGCGGCTGCCCCGGTCGAGATCGCGTCTTCCGCCGCCGGCAGATCGATGGCCTCGCCATCTTCATTGGAGGCGCTCATGATCTGCTCTCCGTCAAGTGGTTGCTTGCATCCAGCATCGAGATCCGGTCGACTTCCGGGCGTTGGAGAGGCCGGCAAACCACTTTAAAGCCATCGCTGGCAACCCGCGTATGCCATGAGGCCGACAACGCATTTGCGAGTGGACGATCGAGACCGGCGCGGAGCAGAAGGTTCGCAAGGACACCAGTTGCCGCGGCGTCGCCTCGTAGGGCGCACCGCAGCAGTGCTGTCATGGCGATGTCGACAGTCAGTGTCAGCTGATCAATGGGCAGCACCGAGAGTGCCACCCCGACGGCGGCGGCGGCATCGCCGCTCAGAGCCGCGGCGAACTCGTCGTGGCGATCTATCACACGGACGGTCTCGAGGGTGCCGATCACCAGCAGATGCTCGGCGTCGCGGAGCAGACTGGAGGGCAGCGTCCGCCACCACGCCAGCGGCGGGAAGTCCTGAGCGGTAAAAGGCCACCCGGAAATGGTCGGCCTGGAGATCTTCCAGACCGGATCATCGCTGGTCTGAACAGCGAGCCGCTGATGCCGGCGCTCGCGCGCCGGCAATTTCGTGTCCTTCGACATGATTGATCCCTCAGCCCGCGATCAAGATCGGTTGAGGGTAGCGGGGATTGACCCACTTACCGCCGCTGACGTGCGCGCCAGTCACAACCTTCGCCGCGATCGCGGCCGAGGGGAACATGACGGCCACGCGGAGACGCAGCCGGTCCTGGATGCCGGGGATCGCGGCCAGCGCGTCGGCCGCGGTGAGTTCGGCACGACGGGTGTGCAGGATCGGGTTGACGCTGGCGTTCACAACGTTGCGCACCTCGGATCCAGCCGCGACGACGAAGCCATCGCGCACCGGGTACCCTCTTGCCCAGACATCACAGTAGTCGAGCTCGAGCTCATTACCCAACCGGGGCAAGTCCGTCACGTCGATCTGCATCGGCCCGGTGTCATCAGGCCCGATCGCCACGTCGGCATCGGTCGTTTCCAGCCTGCGACGCTGGCTCGCGAAGTTGCTACGGAGTACGCGGCAGCCGGCGTCGAACAGCAGACGCTCGCCGTGCTCGACGAACTGGTCGAGCGAGGCACGCTTGTGGCTGGGGAGCTCCAGCACTTGCGGGTTCGCGCCCTTCATGATGTCGACCAAGCCGGCCTGCTCCGCGATGTGCGTCAGGCGGTGCTGCAAGTAGATGGCCGCCGTCTTGTCGAACCAGGCGCGTTGATAGCCCGAGATGACGTAAACTTCGCGGGTGAACGCCTTCGAGGGGTCGCCAAAATGCTCGGAGAGCCTGCGACCCGCGTTGCCGGTCTCACCGATATAGGCCATCGCATGATCGGCAAGGATGTAGCAGGCCGGCACGGCGGCATGCGCGAATGAGATGTCTTTCACCATCGCAAACGGGAAGGCCGACACGGTGAGGCGGCCGACGTCATCGTGGACCTCGCGGAGGCCGGCGATGCCGCCCATCGGACGGTGGACGTTGCTGGTGCAGGCGGGCTGCACGGAGTAATTGTTGAAGAATAAGGACATTGTGTATCTCTCTCTGGTTTGAGAGATCACGAGGCCAACGTCGCAAGACTGGACCAGATCAGGGAGGCGCCACACCTTCGCAGCGGATCATCGCAGTGAAGGCGTGCTGCTCCATCGGGCTTTCGATCTGCGCCCTCACGTCGAGGCAAATGCACTGCATCTGCAGCGTGATCGGGAGCTGATGCCGAAGGCGGTCGGTCCGTGTGGCGCCTTTGCGTCATACGACGTCGGACTTCGCGATCTGGTCTAGCCGATGAACAAGTGGGTGATGGGGCAGGTCGTGCCGGTCGCCATTGCCACCGGATTGGCGGTGGGCATGCCCCCGGTGCGAGTCAAACTGGACCGAACCCGAAGTACCAGAGAGAGAGACGCCAGCGGCGCCGAATCAACGATATAGTCAAACTTAGCCATGATCGATTCCTTACAATCGGTTGTGGTTAGGCTGTCGTTCGGTGTTAGCGCACCGGGCGGCAGCCGCTTATCCGCTTCGCGCTTGCTGCGAAGCCCTCTAGATATGCTTATTTTCCTTCGGATATGCCAGTCTTGCCGCGCGCCTATGGTTAATGCGGTTCGCCAATGGTGTTTCAACAGGCTTGCGTCCGCTCGCCGGCGGCTAAGTCGCTAAGCAGCCGACGAACAACCATCAAAGCGATCAAAGTTGTTGTTCAGCCTGAAAATTTTGTTTGATGTGCTTGAACAAGGCTGCGGTCGGCAATCGGTCCAATCGATCGAGCGGTATCAGCGCTTTGATCCAGAGATCGGGAATTGGGAAATTCCCCAGCACTTTGACGATCTCGCCACGTTCGACAGCCGAAGCGGCGACATAGTCGCTGAGGAGGGCGATCCCCATGCCGTTCCGGGCTGCTTGAAGCAGGATGGTCATGTCGTTGCTGCACAGGCGGGGCTTGACGTCTATGCTGACAGGGCCGGCCCTGTCACGAAACGGCCATGTGAAGCCGGCAGGCCGATAGGCAAGGCATTCGTGCTCCGTAAGTTGGCGAGGATGACACGGCTCGCTCTTACCAGCCAAATACCGTTCACTCGCATATAGGCCTCGCCGTATAGGGCAGAGGAACTCGTCGGCCACTCCATTGAAGCTGTCGGGGAAAGCCGTAATTGCGATATCGATGCCTTCCGCCGCCGGATTCATTGCGCCATCGATTGCGAGGAGCTCGACGCTCACATCGGGATGCGCTTTCGCGAAATCGTAGATCACTTCGTTCAGCCGGAGGTGACCAAGCGTGGTTGGCACCTTGACCACGAGAGGCCCGGACAGTCGCTCCACGCCTTTCCTCGCTTCCGTGATGGCCTCATCATGGGCCGCCAGCACGTTTGTAAACCGGGGCAGATGATACTCACCCGCCGCGCTAAGGATAACCCTGCGAGTGGTCCGGCGCAGAAGGGATACGCCTAGCATGCGTTCAAGCTGCATGACCCGTTTCGTCACGACCGAGGGTACCAAGTCGAGCAGGTGAGCCGCTTCCGTGAAGCTCCCGGTTGTCGCGACGGTAACGAAAGCTCGCATCGTTGCAATCGTATCCATCTTTCACGCTCCGCGAATTGTGAGTTTCTCGAGCCGGGCTTTATCCGGTCCCGGACCTTCCGCTAGTTTCGCCGTGAATGGCGCGGCAAACGTGCCGCGTATTGATGAGTGGACGTGTCGTTCGAAATGATTGAGCCTCGCAGAATCGAACTTATTGCGGAGCCGTTGGGAGCGGTTGCCATCAGCGCCGACGTTTGCGTCGTTGGCGCCGGGTCCGCGGGTATCGCGGCCGCGATCGAAGCCAGTCGGCTGGGTCTGCAAGTCTGCCTGCTCGATGCCCTTTCTGAGATCGGCGGCCAGTCCGTGAACGGGCTGATCGGAACCTTCTGCGGCTTCTATTCGACCGGATCCGCGCCCTATCAACTTACATACGGCTTCGCGGATGATGTACTGCGCGAATTGCGACGACGCGGTGCCTTGGCGTTCCGATCCGGGCGGAACAGCCTCGTTGCTCTCTACGACGAGACCGAATTGGCGGGTGTCTACGCCCAATCTCTGCGCCACGCCGGGATTGACGTGATCCTTGGCGCCGTCATTCAATCGGTCTCTCGCGTTAGCAATCGAATAGAGCGGTTGTTGGCCCACACGCGCTATGGCGCTGTTGAGGTCGCGGCCGAGACGTTTATCGATGCCAGCGGCGATGCCGTCGTGGCTGCTCTTGCGGGTGCGCGGCTGCAGGCGGCGGACGTTCCGGTCTACGGCACCAGCATGTTTGCCATCGAGGATGTCGGGCAACCAGTTCCGCCACGCGCGGAAATCATCGCTCGACTCCACGATCGCGCAGAGGCTTACGGCCTTCGTCGCAGAGATGGTTTCGTCTTTGCTTTTCCTGGCCGCGATGTTTGCCTCGTCAATCTCAACCACTATCAAACCCCGCTCGACGCGGTGGCGATGACGGCCCGGGCGCTTGACGCTCGCAATGACATCGATCGTGCGCTTTGCTTCCTCGCCGAAGAGTTTCCCGCAGCCTTTGGCAAGTCCCGGATCCGGAGCGTTGGCCAGCCTGGCGTCCGCCAGACGCGCTGCATCGTCAGCCGAGGCACGCTTCGTACCGCCCATGTTCGTGAAAGCAGGAGGCCCGAGGACGCGATCGCGCGCAGTGCCTGGCCGATCGAATTCCACGGGAGCGAGGAGGGCGTCTATTGGGAGGAATTTCCGGCCGGCCATCTCACCTGGATCCCATTGTCGTGCATGATTCCTGCGGACGTGTGCAATCTCATCGCCGCCGGCCGCTGCGTCGACGCAGAGCCGTTTGCGTTGGCGGCCATCCGCGTCATCGGTCCGTGCATGGCAATGGGGGCGGCGGCGGCGGCGGCGGCCCGTGTCGGACGCGGGGATCTCCACACGGTCGATCCGGCTGCGGTGCAGGTCATCGTGGCTGACAACCTATCACGCGCAGATCCGGCGCCAATCATTGCAAGCGTAGGCGGCGAGTCGTCCTAGAGGGTGACAGCCGCGGAACCATAGATGAAGTCGACAAATGGTCACTAGTCGCGTTATTTTAGGAACGATCGTTCCTAAAAGCAAGCTGAAAGGAGCAAGAGATGCCTGCCTACTTCGTAATTGAGCTCGACGTGGAAAACGGACCGAGCCTGGACGAATACGAGCGTGAGGTGACGCAGCACGTCGTCGCCGCAGGCGGCCGCTTCCTGGTGCGCGGAAACGACTATCGGCCGATCGAGGGCAATTGGCATCCCAAGCGGCTTGTCATAGTCGAGTTTCCGGATGTGGAGGCGATCGAGCGCTATTACCACTCGGAGCCGAACCAGACGCTCAAGCGCAAACGGCTTGCTGGCACCGCTGGCAAGCCAGCGCGCGCGATTGCGATTGCTGGGCTGGAAGCGACTGGCGACGGATCCGGTGGTGCGCCTCACTATGTCGGCACCGACGCAAGTGGGGCTGCGGTTTGGCGCTGAGATGTCGGGATCGGAGGCGATGCCGAGGACTTCAGTCCTTCCGTCCGAGCGAGAGGCTCAGCTGTCAGAGCTGCCGCTCTCGGAGGCCGCGCGGCTAATCCGCGAGGGGGACGTGACGAGCCTGGCTTATGCCGAAGCCTTGCTCGAGGCTTGCAACAGAGGTGCGCAGCTCAACGTGTTCGTCTCGATCGATGCGGAGACGGTGTACGAGCAGGCCCGGGCCGCCGATCGCCACCGTGCCTGCGGACGGCGGCTCGGCCCGCTGCATGGGGTGCCGATCGCAATCAAGGACAACATCAACACCGCCGCATTGCCGACCAGCGGAGGTACTGCGACGCTGCGGCACCATCGGCCGGCCGGTAACGCGTTGGTCGTCGATCGATTGTGCCGCGCCGGCGCCATTGTGCTCGGCAAGACCGGGCTGCACGAATTGTCGATGGGATGGACGGGCGACAATCCCAATTTCGGTCGGGTGCGTAATCCACATGCTTCGGATCGTATCGCTGGTGGCAGCAGCAGCGGCAGCGCGGCCGCGGTCGCTGCCCGGATGGCGCCTGCGGCGCTCGGCACCGACACGAACGGCTCGATCCGTATTCCGGCCGCGCTCTGCGGGGTCGTCGGTTATCGCTCTTCGCTTGGTCGTTATCCCCTGGACGGCGTGATGCCGCTTGCGCGTACGTTGGATACCGTAGGACTCATCGCGCGCACCGTCGCGGATATCAGGCTGCTCGATGATGTGTTGCATGCCTCTGCGAGCGCGCGGTCGCTTGCGCCAAGCTCATCGCGCGGGCTGCGCATCGGCATCGTGCCTTCCTACTATCTCGGCAACCTCGACCGCGAGGTCGAGCAAATATTCACTGACGCGGTCCGTCGCCTCTCGGCAGCCGGCGTAGAGATCGTGCGTACCGACATTCCCGAGTTGCGTGAACTCGTCCCAGGCACGGCGGCCTCCATCATCGCCCACGAGGCCCCCGAGATGCTGAAGCTCTATCTCGCGGAACACGCTCCTGCAGTCACGATGGCGGCGCTGGCTGCGCGGCTTGGCGAAGACCTGCATCTCGGGTCGGGTGATCTTTCAACTTTGCCTGCGGACTATTCGGATGCCCTGGCACGGCGGCAGCAACTCGTGACCATCTATGGCCGCCATTTCGCCGCTCATCGTCTGGACGCGCTGATGCATCCGGTTCTGCTGATGCCTGCGCCGTTGCAAGGGGCAAAGCGCGTCTCACCTGCGCCCGACGCAGAGATCAATGGCCAGATCGTGCCGGCCAACGTCGCCTATGCCCGCAATGTCGCTCCGCTGAGCCTTGTGGGCGGTGCAGCCCTTGTATTGCCTGCAGGCCTCAACGAAGCGCGCCTGCCGATTGGCCTATGTCTCGAAGCGCCGTCCGGTCATGACGACGCGCTGCTTCAGGCCGGTCTGGAATTGAGCTCCGTCCTGGGGCCGTCGCCTTGTCCTCAGCCGAGCAATTGCGCCGTGCTCACAACACCCATTGCCGGTCCACCGTATGTGAAAGGGATTGATGATGACCATTGATGTGGCAGCGCCGCATGTGCAGACGGCAACCATGACCAGAGAGGAAAGGCGGGTCATTCTCGCCTCCAGCGTCGGCACGATCTTCGAGTGGTACGATTTCTTTCTCTACGGCGCGCTGGCGACCACGATTGGCGCAAAATTCTTCAGTCCATTCGATGAGGCAACCCGCAATATCTTTGCGCTGTTGACCTTCGCCCTCGGCTTCCTGGTCCGCCCGTTCGGCGCCTTGGTGTTCGGCCGGTTCGGCGATCTGATCGGCCGCAAATACATCTTCCTGACGACGATTGCGATCATGGGCAGCTCGACTCTGATCGTCGGCCTATTGCCGACCTCCGACCAGATCGGAATCGCCGCGCCCATCATTCTGATCAGCCTGCGAATCTTGCAAGGGCTCGCGATCAGCGGCGAATTTGGCGGTGCCGCCATCTACGTTGCCGAGCACGCGCCGCCCGGTCGCCGCGGCTTCTACACTGGCTGGATTCCGGCCTCTATCGCTTTCAGCCTGCTGTTGTCCCTGGCCGTCATCCTGCTGACGCAGAGCGTGCTCGACGACACGCAGTTCAAGGCCTGGGGATGGCGGATTCCATTCCTCGCGTCGCTGCTTCTCCTTGGGCTTTCGCTCTGGATTCGCCTCCGACTCAACGAGAGTCCGGCCTTTCTGAAGATGAAGGCCGAGGGCCGCCAATCGCGTGCGCCGGTGCGCGAGGCGTTGGGCCGCTGGAAGAATGTCCGCCTGGCGCTGATTGCCTTGTTCGGCATGACGACCGCGACTGCCGTGCTCGGCTATACCGGCACGTTCTACACATTGGTCTTCCTGACCTCGACATTGAAAGTGGACGCCTATTCGGCGAACCTGCTGTTCGCGACCGCCATGATCCTGGGCTCGGCAGGCTGTGTGTTCTTCGCGTGGCTGTCCGACCACATTGGTCGTAAGCCGATCATCCTGACGGGATGTGCGATTGCCGCGCTCGGCTATTTCACGATCTTCGACGCCCTTGCTCAGCGCGCCAATCCGACGCTCTACCATGCCCAGGCTAACGTGGTTGTCGAGGTTCACGCCGATCCGGCCACCTGCGCATTCCAGTTCAATCCGGCCGGCACCGCGAAGTTCACCAGCTCCTGCGATATCGCCAAGGCGACGCTATCTCGCGCGTCAGTGAGCTATCGCAATGTGCAGGAACCGGCCGGAACGCCGGCCTTCGTCAACATCAATGGTGCGAGCGTCGCGGCGGGTCCCGATTTCGCAGCCCGGATCGCCGAGCGTGTCAGGCAGGCCGGCTATCCCGCAGCCGGCGACGGTGACTTGCTGCGGCTATCAGGCATTGCAGACCTGCTCGCACCGCGCTCGCTGCAGGTTGTGGGGCTACTGCTCGCGCTCGTCCTCCTGGCACAAATGGCCCAGGGGCCGGCGGCAGCCGGGATCGTCGAATTGTTTCCGACGAATATCCGCTACACCGGCATCTCGCTGCCTTACCAGATCGGAACTGGTTGGATCGGTGGTCTGCTGCCGGCGACGATGTTCGCAATGAATGCGGAATCGGGCAGCATGTATTTCGGTCTCTGGTACCCCATCGCGTTTGCAGCTTCCACTTTTCTCGTGGGGCTTTTCTTCCTGCCGGAGACCAGCCATATCGACATTGCGGACTAGGATCTGGAGCAAGACCGTGACGACAGGGCGCCCCCGGCAATTCGATGAAGCGACAGTGCTCGCCGTCGTCACCAGAACGTTTTGGGACAACGGCTATCATGCGACGTCGATTGCCGACATCGTCGAGGCAACCGGCGTTCATCGCAACAGCCTGTACGCGACCTATGGTGACAAGCATCAATTGTTCACGGCGGCGCTGAAGGCCTACATCGATGAAGCCGGTCAACGCTTCCGGGATAAGTTGCAAAACGCGGATAGCCCGTACGCGGGACTGCGTGATGCGCTTCTGCACTATTCCTACGTTTCGGCAACAGCATCCGGCCCGCGTGGCTGTCTCGTCACCAACACCACGATCGAGCTGAGGCGGGAAGACAAGAACCTGACAGCGCAAATTCGCGCCGGCATGAAGCAGATTACCGATCTGCTGCGGGCTGCCGTCGAGCACGGGCAGGCGAGCGGCGAGATCTCGCCGGAGATCGATCCGGCGGATGCCGCGCTGTTCCTCTACAGTTTCGGGCAGGGATTGCGGGTCACTGGACGACTTGCGAAGTTGGCCGATCTGGAGCGCACCGTCGACCTTGCACTCCGGGCGCTGTATCTCCAGGGATCACCGCGAAGCGATCAGCGGATCAGGTCCGGCTCCGCCTGACTTTCAAGTTATCCGGCGTCTCGGCGCCCGTTTCCATCGCGATCACCCATCGCCAGCCGGCCGCAGCGTTCCCAACGCGCGGTCGACGTTTCGCTCCATGCATGCGGTCGGGCCAATTCTTCACGTTTCACGAAGACTGAATTAGCCGCCGCCGTCTTTTTCCGCGCGCGGCGCGAACTACCGTGACGTCCGACGGGAGCTGCATCTTCACCGATGAAAGCGACCGCATCCTGGAGCCGGAGTCTCCAACGCTACAGAACAGGAGGGCGTGTTGCTTGATCGTCGAAATCTGCTCGCTGCGGGCGCGATGGCGCCGTCGCTCGTCTTGTCGCCCGCGGCGGGAGCCGCAGAGGTGAATGTACCGGCCACGAAGGGCAAGACCTTTGTTCTCGTCCACGGTTCCTGGCACTCGTCCGGCCATTGGGAGCGTCTCGCGCCACTGCTCAGCGCGGCAGGGCACGCGGTCATCGCGCCGGACCTGCCGGGCCATGGATTGAGCGCGCGATTCCCAAGCAGCTATTTTCAGCGGCCGATCGATCTCTCGAAGTTCTCGACTGAAGTGTCTCCCCTCGCCGGAGTCACGCTCGACCAATATGTCGCGGCCGTTAACGACAGCATCAATTACGCCAGCAAAGCGGGGTGGGGACCCATCATTCTTGTCGGGCACAGCATGGGTGGGGTAACGACGACCGCGGTCGTCGAGCAGCACGCAAAGCAGATCCAGCATGTCGTCTATCTGGCGGCATTCATGCCAAGCGACGGCACTTCGGCCTTGAGCTATCTCAGCGCACCGGAAAATGCCGCGTCCGCCTTTGGTCCGTTGTTGCTGGGCGATCCATCCAAGACCGGATGCGTGAGGATGGACATGCGTAGCGCCGATCCCCAATACATCGCGGCTCTCAAGCTTGCTCTCTACAATGACGTTGATCTGCCCGATTTCCAGTCAGCGGCCAATCTGCTCACGCCCGATGATCCGGTCCAGCCTTTCGCGGCGCTGACGCACCGAACGCTTGCCAATTGGGGAAGCGTGCCGCGCAGCTACATCCGGACATCAAAAGACAACGCCTTGCCCGTGGCGTTGCAAAACAGGTTCATTCGCGAGGCGGACGCGTTCGCGTTCAAGAACCCGACCAAAGTTTATGATATCGACAGCGGACACTCGCCGTTCATGTCCCAGCCAAGAGCTTTGGCCGACATCCTGCTCGCGGTCGCAAGCGCAAGGGGTGACGAAGCGCTTCCTCCGTGGGCGCGTTGACCATGCCACGCGGTGTGTCGCGGCACTTTTCGCCTCGCCGGGTTGCGTCGGAGTGTGCAGTATCGATGGGACGCCGTAAGGCGTTCCCGTTCGTCAGGCTCCCATCATTGCTCCAAGCGTTTGCAGGCGTAGCCGAACGGCACCGTCGCCGTCGCGCGGGGAGGCGCTTTCGGCGCGAACTTGGCTTGGCGTAGTGCCGGTTGTGACCTTCAGGAACCGGCGCAGGCTTCTGGCGTCGGAATAGCCGAGTTCTGCTGCAATGGCTTCGACGCTGTCGTCGGTATCTCGTAGGCGGCGGATCGCAGCCGCAGCCAAGGTGCGTTCGCGCGCGTGACGAAATCCGCCGTCAATTGCCAGCCGTCGCCGCAGGGTGGATATGCTCACGTCGGCATTCTCAGCGAGATCTTTCAGCCGCAGCTGGCTGCCTTCGCGTAGATCCCCGCAGCCATTTGACGACTGCTCTCGCGGCTCGACAAAGTCGAGCCACAATCGAAAACACTCCCAGTGCGGGTTGGCCCCGGCCCGGCCCGAGCCGCGCTTGCTGAGCAAAGCGCGCGCAAACCGCATCCCGGTGACGGGCCCGTGGCGCACGGGGGCGCCGAGGGCGAAGTGGCGCCGGCCAAGATTGAAGTGAAAGGCATCGCGGGTTGTCACGTCGACGACGGGCATTGCCGTTCCAAGAAAGTACATGCAATGCATGAACACCCAGCTGAGGTAGATGTCCTCGAGTAACACGGCATCCGCGTCCCGCGCCGAGTCAGCGCGAACATTCAGAATCGCGAGGTCACTTGTGGTTTTGAGCTCGATCTGGACGGCGCTGGATGCGGTTCTATAGAGCCGCCCGACCGAGAGGATCGCGTCTTCCAGCGTGGCGCAGCCAAGGGCAACTCTCAACCCGAGCGCGGTGTAGGCGGGGTCGATGCGGCTGCGCGTCAAGCCGTGGGCCGCATCGCTGACCCCGAGCGCGGTGTTCAGGCACAGCAACAGATATTGCGCGGGGCCGACCACGTCTCGGTTGTCGCCGTAACGCAGGTCGATGAGTGATGCCGCCATCATCTGCTCGAACGGCAGGCCTTGGCGAACCGCGCCGCTGACGTGCCGGGTAATCCAGTCGAATGGCATGCGCTGATACATGGAGCCTCACAACCGTCGAGCTGTGGTGCCGATTCTAGGGGCAAACCGGAAGGGTCGCAATTCACCTCCGGGCGGGATCGATGGGCAGCGCTTGCGTCTCTGAGCGCTTTTGTCCCCCCAATCTGCATGTTTCGGTCAGCGCGCGACCACGGGCCAATGGCTACGCTTGGAAGCGACATGGCAGCCATGGAGCATCCGATGGATCAGATTACCCCGCAGCGTCAACGTTCGCTGGAACTCGAGCAGGCCTTCGCTCATCTCGCCGGGCTGGCTGCATCGGCCGATCTGGCCGGCATCTCTGATCCGCTCCTGCAATTCGTTGCCGTCATCAGGGCCCTGATGCCGCGCTATGGCGACGTTGGTACAGGACCAGACCTCACCGGCATCGAGGTTGTACCTGTCGATGCCGGTGGGGTGCCGGCGGAGTGGATTCTTGCGCCCGGCGCTGATCCCGCGCATCGCCTGGTCTACATCCACGGCGGCGGCTGGGTTGGCGGTTGTCCTCGCGACTATCGAGCCCTGGCGGGCACACTGGCAAGGCTCTCCCGCGCTGCCATTCTTATGGTTGATTATCGTCTGGCTCCCGAGCACCGTTTTCCTGCCGGCCTGGACGATTGCGTCACCGCCTTCCGCTGGGCTTCGCTCCATGGACCTGATCCGCACCGCCAAAGCGGGCATGAGGCGCAGGTGCATCTCAGTCTTGTCGGCGATTCCGCCGGCGGGAATCTGGCGGCGGCAACCTGTCTGGAACTGGTCGCCAGGGATGCGCGCGTGCCCGACCGCCTGGTGCTGATCGCCGGCACGCTCGACAACCAGTCGCCGGCCGACCGGGCCGGGATAGACGACCAGGTTGCGACGGCGGAATCTCTGGCAGCTGCCATCGTCGCGTATCTCGGTCCGGACGGAGATCCATCGGACTATCGCGTCTCGCCGGTTCGTGCACCGCGCGCGCTTCTGACCGGTTTCCCACCGACGCTATTGCAGGTGAGCGCGATCGAGACGCTCGCCTATGACAGCCGGAAATTCGCAGCGCTGCTCGCGGATGCTGGCGTCAGGGGCAACCTGAGCACGTGGCCGGAGCTTCCTCACGTCTGGCACGCCTTCCTGGGACTATTTCCCGAGGCGACCGACGCGTTGCGAGAGATTGCTGATTTCGTGAACGGAGGCATCGGGCCTTCTCTCCGCTAGTCGAGCTGGTTGATCTCTGGCGGACCGCGTGCAGGTCGACTAACAAGGCATCTGTCGAACGATGACAGGACGGTTGCCATGTTTGAAGGATTCGAACGCCTCGATGTCCAGACTGAAGACGCGACGATCGCTGCGTTCATCGGCGGGAGTGGTCCTCCACTGCTCCTGCTTCACGGATATCCGCAGACGCACGTCGCCTGGCATCGCATCGCGCCGGTTCTGGCGCGCGACTACACCGTGGTTGCTACGGATTTGCGGGGGTACGGCGACAGTCGCGGTCCGCAGCAGGCGAATGCATCGGCTTACTCCAAGCGGACGATGGCGCGCGACCAGCTCGCGGTCATGAAGCGGTTCGGGTTCGATCGCTTCGCCGTCATCGGACATGATCGTGGTGCTCGGGTCGGCTACCGGCTGGTGCTGGACAATCCCGGAATCGTGCGCGCTTTCGTATCCCTGACTGTGATCCCAACCAGCGAGGTCTGGGCGCGCGCCGACAAGGATTTTGCACTCGGCGCCTATCACTGGCTCCTGTTCGCGCAACCCTACGATCTGCCTGAACGGCTTTTGGCCGGCGATCCCGATTTCTTCCTGGACGGGACGCTGCGAAGAATGGCCAAGGACTTGAACGCCGTGACGGACGAGGCCCGCACGATCTATCGGGGCGCGTTCCGGCGACCGGAGGTGCGGCATGCGATGATGCAGGATTATCGCGCTGGTGCCGGCATCGACCATGAGCACGATCTTGCCGATCGCGCCGCCCGGCGTGTCCTCGATTGCCCGGTGCTGGTTTTGTGGGAGCAGGGCAGGTTTGGCGAGACCGATACGCCGCTTCGGATCTGGAAGAGTTGGGCGACCGACGTCGATGGGTGGGCGATTCCAGGCGGCCATCTTCAACCGGAAGAGCAACCCGAAGCCGTGCTCGACGCCGTCGGTCCGTTTCTCGCGCGCAAGCTGAAATGATCGGACGACCTTCCGAAAGATTTCGACTGAAATCCAGATGAAATGTGGCAGGATATTTTTGAGCAGCACTCATGAGAGTGAGATCTTTTCTTATTGCGCGCCCTGGCTTTTCACTGCGTCGGTCGCTCGCTAAACCCATCGCAGCCGGCCGCGCGGGCCTGCGGCTCCAACAGCCTCATCTCGTATCGGATGGATTCCGTCGGGGCCGACGCTGCAGTCGCCCGGCGCGGTAAAACTCCTCGTACCGAACGATTGTAGCAGCATGAGAATCCGCCGTTACTGCCTGCATGTGGCAGCCTTGGTCGCCGCTTGCCGTCTGCTGTTGCCCGTCGCCGCACAGGCCGATGCGACATCGGACAAGATCAGGGAACGCGGAACCATCACGTTCGGGGTCATCCTTTCGGGGCCGCCCTATGGCTACATCGATCCGAAGACGAAGGAAGAGTTCGGCTTCAACATCGACCTGGCGCGGGAAATCGGCCGTCGTCTTGGCGCCAACGTCGCGCTGGTGCCGGTCACGCCGCCCAACCGGGTGCAGTTCCTCCAGCAGGGCAAGGTGGACGCCCTGATTGCCAACATGGAGTGGACAGCGGAACGCGCGGAGATCCTCAACTTTGCCCCGACGCCCTTCTTCAGGGTCGGGGGCGCATTGTTGGCCCGCAAGAGCGCGGCGATCAAGCAATGGAGCGATCTGAAGGGCAAGCCGGTCTGCGTGTCCCAGGGCAGTAACTACGCCAAGCCGCTGGCCGAGGAGTTCGGGGCCCAGGTCAAGGGCTATCCGAACCAGCCGGAATCGCTGCTCGCCCTGAAGGGCGGCAATTGCGTCGCGGCCGTGCATGTCGCCGGTACGTTGCGTGCGCTGGTGAAGGACAGGGCGGAGGAATGGCAGGATTTCGAGCTGCCGCTTGCTACCGATCTCATCCCGTCCGATGGCGTGGTCTGGGTCCGCAAGGGAGAGGCCGACATCCAGGCGCGGATCGATGCGATCCTGAAGGAGTTGCATGGCTCGGGCTTCATTCTTGGCATTGCCGAGAAGAACGGGCTCGCGATTGACGACTTCCTGCGCGAGGCGAATGCACGCTTCAAGTCATGATAGCCGCATCCACTGGCTGGTTCGTCGACGAGCCTCTGGCGCTCCTGGTCCGATGGGCTCGCGATGCCGGTCTCAACTACGGCTTCCTGCTCGACGGCTATGAGCGCCCGATCTGGAACGAGGGCGTGATCACGACCGTTCTGCTGGTGCTTTGCTCGATCCCGGTCAGCCTGGTCGGCGGAGCAATTCTGGTGGCGACGCTCACCTCGTCGCGTTCGTGGCTGGTTTGGCCGACGCGCGCCTTCATCGAGCTGACACGGAACACGCCGACACTGGTGCAGCTTTACTGCGCCTTCATGGTGCTGAACATGCTGGTGAGCCAGGCCTTGGGCGGCGTCGAGCGCAATCCGCTCACGCCGTTCTTCTGGGTCGTGGCGGTCGCCGGGCTTCACATCGCGGCCTTGCATGCCGAGTCGCTGCGCGCCGGTCTCGAGGCGGTGCCGCTGACGACGCTGGAGGCGGCGCTATCGCTTGGCTTCAGCCGCAGAGAGCTGTTCTGGCAGCTCGAAATGCCGCTCGCCTTTCGCGTCGCCTTGCCGTCGATCATCAACAACCTGGTCAACCTCGTGAAGCTGACTTCGATCGGCTCGGCGATCGCCGTCGGCGAGATCGTCTATGCCTCGATCATGATCTGGACCGCCCATGACAACGTGATCGAGCTGATGGTGTTGATCCTGGCCGTCTTCGGCGGATTGAACCTGTTGGTCTCGCTCGCCGGCCGATGGCTCGAGCGACAATTGAGGGTGGCAAGTCATGGCCTTTGACGGCACGCTTGCCGGCCTAAGGCCGGATCCGGTCGTTCGGCCGTCCGCAATGTCCGGCTGGCTGTGGGTGGCGATCACGACCTTGGGGGGATCGTTGCTGTTCGGCGTCGCGTTCCCCAATTCAGCCCATACGCTTCTGGAGTGGTTTCCGCTGCTCGCGAGCGGTTTTGGCGTCAACGTGGCGCTCACGCTCATTGCCGTGTCGGCCGCAACCCTTGCCGGCACGCTGATTGGATTGGCCGAGCTTTCGCCGCGACGCTGGCTGCGCTGGCCTGCAGCGCTTTACGTGACGGTATTTCGCAACGCGCCGTACCTCGTTGTCGTGTTTGCGGCGAGTTATACGATTCCCTTCGAGTTTCGCCTGCTTGGTACGACGATTCCCTTTCCGGACTGGCTCAAGGCCGCCATCGGCCTTGCCCTGCCGGCAAGCGGGCATATTGCCGAGCTCGTGCGCGGTGCGGTGCAGTCGATCCCGGCAACACAATGGGAAGCGGCAGCGGCCATCGGTTTCTCGCGCTGGCAGACGCTGAGCTGGATCATCCTTCCGCAGAGTTTCCGCCGCATCTTGCCGCCCTGGACCAATCTTTGCGCCTCCGTGGCGATGAACAGCGCGCTGGCTGCGCTCGTCGGCGTTCAGGACCTGCTTCACACCGCCAATGATGCCTCCACGGCGGTTCGGCGCACCGAGTTCACAGTGGCGATCTATCTCCTGATCCTGCTGTGGTTTTTCCTGTTTTGCTATCCACTGTCACGAACGACCCGCTATCTCGAGCGCCGGCTCGCTCAGGCTTGACCCATGACTACCATTCTTTCTTCCATTGACGACTCTGCGCGGCTGGTCCGACTCCGTGACGTGCACTTGAGTTTCGGCGCGACGGCGGTGCTGAAGGGCATCAATTTTGACGTCAGGAGAGGCGAGACGATTTCCATCATCGGTCCCTCCGGAACTGGAAAGTCGACTATCCTTCGCTGCATCAACGGCCTCATCGTGCCGCAGCAGGGCCAGATCGCCGTCAACGGCATCGAGGTGACTGCTCTTACGACCGAAGCGCAGCGCATTGCGCTTCGCAAGAAGATCGGTTTCGTGTTCCAGCAGTTCAATCTCTTTCCGCACCTCACGGTGCTCGAGAACATCACCATCGCGCCGATCCGGATTCTGGGTCAGCCGCGCGCAGAAATGGAAGCCTTGGCGCGTGAGCTGTTGAGCCGGGTGCATCTCAGCGGCAAGGAGAAGGCCTATCCATCGCAATTGTCAGGCGGCCAGCAGCAGCGCGTCGCCATCGCCCGCGCGCTGGCGATGCGGCCGGACCTCGTGCTGTTCGACGAAGTCACGTCCTCGCTCGATCCCGAGATGGTGAGCGAGGTCCTTTCCGTCATCAAGGAATTGGTCGCTGACGGATTGACCGGAATTCTCGTCACGCATGAGATGCGGTTTGCCGAGGAATGTAGCGACCGTATCCTGTTCGTCGAAGACGGAAAGATCGCGCTCGACGACACACCGGCGCTGGCGTTTGGGCCGCAGGCCCCGTCGCGGCTGCAAGCCTTCATCCGAGGCGCCCGGCAGGGCGCCTGACCTGCCCTGCCTCTCAACTCCACTCGTCCAGGCTGATTGTCCATCATGAGCTCCTTCAAGCGTCAAATTCATCTCGGCCTGTTCCTGCAGGGTGCCGGCCATCATGCCTCGGGCTGGCGCCATCCGGATGCGCGTTCCGGCAGCGACAATTTTGGCCATTTGCTCGAGGTCACAAGGCTGGCCGAGCAGGCGAAGTTCGATCTGGTCTTTCTCGCCGACGGTCTGACGAGCGGCAAGGGCCACCATCCCTCGACGGCTGCGCGGCTTGAGCCGCTGACCCTGCTTGGCGCGCTCTCGACCGTGACGAGCAGGATCGGTCTCGCCGCGACGGCATCGACCACCTATGGCGATCCGTTCCATCTCGCCCGCGCATTCGCGTCGATCGATCATCTTAGCAGCGGGCGCGCGGCTTGGAATCTGGTGACCACCTCCTACGCCCGGACCGCTGCCAATTTCGGTCGCAACGCTCATTTGGACCACGCTGACCGTTATGCCGTGGCCGAAGAATTTGTCGACGTCGTGAAGGGGCTTTGGGATGGCTGGGAGGAAGACGCCCTGCCCAAGAACAAGGAGACGGGCGTCTACTATGTTCCGGAGAAGCTGCACCCCTTGAACCATAACGGCCGCTATTTCTCGGTCCAAGGTCCGCTCAACATCCCCCGTTCGCCGCAGGGACATCCGGTCGTCATTCAGGCCGGTTCGTCCGATCGGGGACAGGCTCTCGCGGCACGAACTGCCGATGTGGTCTTCACCGCGCAGCAGACGCTTGCGGAGGCGCAAGGCTTTTACGCCGCGCTAAAGGCGCAACTTCCGGCGCATGGCCGCACGGCTGATGACATCGCGATCATGCCGGGCTTCCTTCCGATCATCGGCCGAACGAAGAAGGAGGCGCAGGAGAAGCTTGATCAGCTCGAGCGCTGGACCGACGCAGCGGAGGTGCTACCGCTTCTGTCCGAGCGGCTCGGCCACGACATATCCGCGTTCGACCTCGACGACCCGCTTCCGGACCTGCCTGAAACCGAGCAGCTCAAGAGCCGGCAAAAGCTGCTGATCGAGCTCGCGCGACGCGAAAACCTCACGATTCGTCAGCTCGCCCAGCGCGTCGCAACATCGCGCGGGCATCACGTTCTCCTGGGCACGGCCGAGGAGGTCGCCGACGAATTGCAGGCGTGGTTCGAGAACGGCGCCGCCGACGGGTTCAACATCATGCCGGCTTATTTCCCCGGCGAGCTCGTCAACTTCACCTCGCAGGTCATTCCGATCCTGCAGGAGCGGGGGCTGTTCCGGCGCGATTACGAGGCAGACACCTTGCGCGGACATTTCGGTTGGCCGCGTGTGCGAAGTCCATACGCTTGAGCGCGTAAGGGGACGTCATCGCGTAGAGAATTGTCATTGTCGAGATGCGGCGTATTTCGATGCAGATGTTTCTTTCAACGCTCCTAGTTTGAAAACCATTCCGCCAGGTTTGCCGATACGATCATCATCGTAGGCCTTGCGGGAATGTTAGCTGGTGCAATCGAATACGTGGACGGCGCACATCACTCCCGGCAAAGGGCTGGAGGTTCGCGGATTATCAAAGCGCTTTGGTCCGACCGTTGCGCTCGATGACGTCGCGCTCACAGTTGGTGCGGGCGAGATCGTCGGGCTGATGGGCGCGAACGGCGCGGGAAAGTCGACGCTGGTCAACATCCTTGCCGGCGCTCTGCACGCTGACGCCGGTGAGGTGCAGCTCGACGATGCACCATTTCGGCCGGCGTCGCCAAGAGATGCGATCGCGGGAGGCGTCGTTGCGATCCATCAGGCCACTGACCGGGCCGGGGTTCCCGGGCTTACCGTTGCCGATGCGCTTCTGCTTGATCGCTTCGCTGACGGCCGCGCGGGGCTGCTTGTCTCACGGAAGTCGGTTCGGAGCGAGGCCGGGATCATCGCCCGTCGTGCAGGCTTTGATCTGCCGCTCGACGCGGATTTTGGCGATATCGGACCGGCGGAGCGCCAACTGGTTGCGATCGCGCGTGCGCTCTCGGCCGATCCGAAGCTCCTCATTTTGGACGAGCCGACCGCGAGCCTGTCGGCGTCGGAGGCCGATCGGCTCTTCTCGATCCTGGAAGGTCTGGCCGGGCGCGGCCTTGCCATCATCTACATCTCGCATCGCACGGCCGATCTGGCGCGGCTCGCGACCCGCGTGGTCGTGCTGCGCGGCGGCCGCGTGGTTGCAACCCAGTCGCGCCCGATCAATTATTCGGTCGCTCTCGAAGCAATGATCGGCCGGCCGGTCGCGAGCGTCAGGCCGCCGTCACGCCCGGGGGGCGCATCGAGGCTCCGTATCCGCAAACTCCGCTTCTTCCCCGACAGTCGCCAGATCGATCTCGACGTCCGCGAAGGGGAGGTCGTCGCGCTGATCGGTCCGCTCGGATCCGGCAAGAGCCGGTTGTTGAACATCCTGTTCGGCAGCCAGACCGCGGATGCGGGCGAAATCGAGCTGGACGGCGAGCCGTTCCGTCCGGCTTCACCCCGCGATGCGATCGCCAGTGGGGTCTTCCTGGCCGGCGAAGACCGCAAGCGAACCTCGTTTGTGCCGTCGGATTGGCCGGGAGGGACCGTGGCCGCCACGATCGCTTTGCCGCATCTTCGACGCTGGTTTCCGTTCGGCCTTTTGCTGGGCAACAGGGAGCGGCAGGCGGCAAACCGCGCCGTGTCGCGCCTCGGCATTCGCGCCTCCGGTCCGTTCGCTCGCCTCGACACGTTATCCGGCGGCAATCAGCAGAAGGTTGTTCTCGCGCGCTGGCAGGCGGAGCCTGCGCGGCTGCTCCTGCTCGATGAGCCTTTCCAGGGTGTCGATGTCGGAGCAAGGGCCGACATCATCGCGGCAATTCGCGCGCAGCAGGGCGTCGCCACGCTCATCGCCACATCGGACGCGGAGGAGGCCTTCGAGGTCGCAGACCGGGTGCTCCTTCTCGACGAAACCGGACTTCATGCCGCAGGCGACACCGTCGCGATATCAGCAGGATCCTGATTCATGACCGCTACGACGGAACTACTCGCCGCAACACCCACGCGTACGGCCAATCAATCTCTGTTCGAATATGTGCGTCGCTGGGCCGTGTTCGCGCTTCTTGTTGGCCTGATCGTTGTCTTCTCGTTGCGTGAGACAGCCTTCCTGACGCTACCGAATGTTATGAGTGTCTTGCAGGCCGTCTCGGTGGTGGCGATCATCGGGGTCGGCGTGACGATCTCGATTGCGGTCGGCGGTTTCGACCTGTCTGTCGGTGCTGTCGCCGCGTCCAGTGTCATGACGGCAAGCTACGCCATGGTGGTCTGGCACTTCGGCGCGGTCGAGACGGTTCTTTTCGTCCTCGCACTCGGCCTTGGCGTTGGTCTCATCAACGCATTTCTCATCGTACGGCTTAACGTACCCGACCTGCTCGCGACGCTCGCGGTGAACTTTCTCCTCACCGGGCTTCAGCTCATCCCCACGGCGGGACGCTCCATCGCCACGGGCCTCATCTTGCCGGATGGAAAAGCTGCGAACGGTGTGTTCGACCCTGCGTTTCTGAGCCTTGGCCGGACGCGCCTGTTCGATGTGGTGCCGCTTCCAGTCCTGATCATGCTCCTGGTCGCGATCGTCGCCGGAATCTTCACCGAACGGACGAGGTTTGGCCGGTTGATCTTCGCGGTCGGCGGCAACGAACTGGCCGCCCATCTTGCTGGCGCGGCGTCGGGCCGGCTGAAAGTGTTGGCCTACGGCCTGTCCGCCAGCCTAGCCGCCCTCGGCGGCGTCATTGTCGCGGCCCGCGTCGGTCGCGGCGACGTGTCTTCGGGCGCATCGCTTCTGCTCGACGCCGTGGCGGCGTCCTTGATCGGCTATGCGGTGCTCAATGCTCGCCGCCCCAACGTGTTGGGGACGGTCGTGGGTGCGATCTTCGTCGGCGTTCTTCTGAACGGCCTGACCATGCTGAACGTACCCTATTACACGCAGGACTTCGTCAAGGGCGTCGTGCTGGTCGGTGCCCTTGCTCTCACCTACGGCTCCGCGCGCCGGAGGCGTTGAATCCTTCACTCACCAGAAGAACCGGGGAATCCACCATGAATTTGCGCACGTTCCTGCCTGCTGCTGTCTTTACGGCTGTGATCGCTATCGCTCCCGCCGGCGCCGAGGGCATCGCCGGTGCACCACCGCCTTTCGATAAGGGCAGCGTCAAGGTAGCGCTCGTCAGCTATATCTCCAGCGGCGACTTCTTCGAGGCCTACCAGTCGGGCGTGCAGGCCCAGGCCAAGAAGCTCGGCATCGACCTGCGCATCTTCCCGGGCAAGCAGGATGCCGCAGAACAGCGCTCGCAGATCGAACAGGCCGTTACCCTGGGCGTCAAGGCCATCGTGATTGACCACGGTTTGCCGGAATCGCTGAAAGACGTCGCCCAGAAGGCCGTCGATGCTGGCGTCAAGGTCGTCGCTTTCGACGTCAATCTCGACAATGCAAAAATCCCGCAAGTCGAGCAGAGCGATCACCAGCTTGCTCGCCTAGCGCTCGAACAGGCGGTGAAGGAGAATGGCGAGAGCTTTGCCGCCGGCTATGTCTATGTGGCCGGCTTTGCGCCGCTCGACCGCCGCAACGAGGTCTGGGAAGAGTTCAAGAAGAAGTATCCCGGCATCAAGGAAGCCGCCCGGTTCGGCATCGTCAACGCCACGACCGCGGCCGGTGTTGCCGATCAGGCCAAGGCTGTGCTTCGCGCGCACCCGGAAATTACCGTCGTCTTTGCTCCCTACGATGAATTCGCGCGCGGCGTGAAGCTCGCCGTGAACGAACTGGAGCTGCAGGGCAAGGTGAAGATCTATTCGGCCGACGTCTCCACGGCGGACATCCATGAAATCACCGAGCCGAACAGTCCGTGGGTGGCGACGGTTGCGACCAACCCGGCGGTGGTGGGCGCAGTTTCGATCCGCGCGGCCGCCCTTGCCGTGGCCGGCACGGATCCCGGTCACGCGATCACCGTGTCGCCCGTACTGCTGACCCAGAAGGCGTTGGCCGAGAGCGGTGTGAAGACCGTCGAGGAGCTCTCGGCCAAGATTCCGTCATTCGGTTCGTCGTCGGCCGCGAAGGCCGCCTGGATTTTGGAATGAACTCTTGAGTGTTGAGGACATGAGAATGATCAAGTTTAAATCCGCGATCTTCGCCGGCGCTGCGATGCTGGCGCTCTCCGCACCCGTATCGGCTGGCGGGCTTCCGGGGGCACCGGCGCCGTTTGAAAAGGGCGGCGTGAAGATCGCCGTCGTCAACTTCATCGGTGGCGGCGACTGGCTCCAGGCCTTCGAAGCAGGGACCAAGCGGCAGGCCGATGCCCTCAACATCGACCTGCGCATCTCCGAAGCGCGTCAGGATCCCGATGCCCAGCGCCGGCTGATCGAGGATGCCATCAATCAGAAGGTCGACGGCCTCATCATCAACAACGGCAAGCCTGAGGCCTTGAAGGACGTCGCCCAAAAGGCGCTCGATGCCGGCATCAAGGTCGTCGCCTATGATGTCAATCTCGACAATCCGAAGATCCCGCAGGTCGAGCAGAGCGATGCCGACATGGCGCGCCTTGTGCTCGATCAGGCGATCAAGGAACAGGGCCACGGAATCAAGGGCGGTGTCGTCTATGTCGCGGGCTTTGCGCCGCTCGATCGTCGCTATGCCGTCTGGAAGGAGTTCGGAAGGACCCATGGTCTGGAGGAACGCGCGGTCTGGGGCGTCGTGAACGATTCCGTGCCGGCTTCGGTGGCCGACCAGACCAAGGCCGTGCTCCGGGCGCATCCGGAAATCACGGCCATCTTCACGCCGTGGGATGAGTTCGCGCGCGGAGTGAAGCTCGCGATCGACGAGTTGGGCGTTGCCGACAAGGTGAAGATCTACGGTGTCGATATCTCCACGTCGGACATTCAGGCGATCATCGAACCGAAGAGCCCGTGGGTGGCGACGGCGGCCACCAACGCGGCGGTTGTCGGTGAAGTCTCCGTGCGTGCGGTGTCGCTGCTCGTGGCCGGTCAGGATCCGGGTCGCTCCGTGCTGGTGCAGCCGCGTCTGGTGACGCGGGCGGATCTTGTCGACAACAACATCAAGACCATCGAGGATCTGGCGGCCAAGGTCCCGGCCTTCAGGACCAGCGAGGCGGCCACCGCACCCTGGATTCCATCGGTCAAATGACGTTGAAGCGCCGCGGGTGCAAATCTGCCCCGCGGCGCTCCGGTCAGCGGTCGAGCCAGGCGTCGGAGAAGTCTCCGGCCGTCAGGTCGACGCTGTTGTAGAGATCGCGCACGCGCGCATTGCTGACGAGGGCCGTCTCCAGCGCCACCAGGGGCAGAGCGGGCAGATCATCGCTGGCGATCTTCTGGATTTGCCGGAATTGATCGGCCCGCCGCGCCTCGTCAGGCTCGATACTGGCCTGCCGGAACAGGTCATCGACCGCCGGATTGTTGTAGTGGGCCGCGTTGACATAGGGCAGCGGGTGCTTGATCCCGTCGGACCAGTAGATCCGCTGCACGCCGACCGTCGGATCAAACAGCAAGCCCAGCCCATTCAGGTTGATGTCGAAATCGCGGTCGTAATAGACCCGCTTGATGAAGGTGCCGAGATCGCCATCGAGGATGTCGACGCGGATGCCGGCGCGACCGAGCGCGGACCGCAGATAGCCGGCGGTCGCCTTGAAGGCCGCGCCCGGGATGAAGGTCAGCTTCAACGCAAACCGGATGCCGCCGCTGCCGCGCTTTAGTCCGGCCTCGTCGAGAAGGCGGTTCGCTTCGTCGAGATTGAAGGGATGATCGAAGCTCGTCGGGTCGAAATAGGACGAGAGCACTTCGGGGATCGGCGAACGGATTTGGCTGGCATAGCCGTAATAGATCCACTGCCGGATGAAATCGCGATCGATCGTGCGCGCGATGGCGTGCCGCACGGCGCGTTGGGCGAGGTACTGGTTGTCGAGGCTGAACTCGAGCACTGCGGCATTGTTGAGATAAGCGTCCCGCTGGGAGGAAACGACGAACTTCCCGCCCTCAGCCAGGCGTTTTACGTCGGCCAGAGAGAGGGTGCCGCTAACGTCGGCCTCTCCGGTTTCGAGCGCTGCGGAAGCCGCGGCGGGATCGGCGACGAATTTGACGACGACGCGATCCAGATAAGGCCGCTCGGGCCGCCAATATTGCGGGTTACGGCGCAGGCTGATGTGACTGCCGCGTTTCCATTCCTCGAAGATAAACGGTCCGGTCCCGATCGGTGCGTTGTTGTTGGCGCTGCCGTCGAGATTGTCGCCCTGATAGGCGTGACGCGGAAGGATGGGGGATTCTGCGGCTGAGAGTGCCTTCAGGAAATAGGGCGTCGGCTTCGACAGCTTCACCACAGCGGTCAGCGCATCAGGCGTTTCCACGCGATCGAGATTGGCGAAGCTGATCCGGCCGCGCGGCCCCACCTTTTGCAGGGCTTGGAGTGAGAACTGGACGTCGGCGGATGTGAAATCCGCACCATCGTGCCATTTGACGCCCGGGCGCAGGGCGAAGGCGTATTCGAGCCCGTCTGCGCTGACGTTCCAGGCCGTTGCCAGCAGCGGTCGCGGTGTGAAGTCTGCGCTGTAGGTCAGAAGGCCCTCAGTGACCTTGGTGCTGATATTGCGTGTGTTTGTGTTGGTGTCGAACAGGGGAACGAGCGTTCGCGGCTCTCCTTGCGTGACGACCGTCAGCGTGCCGCCGCGCCGTGCCTCGGCCGCGCGCACGGGCGCGCCGGCGAGCGGCAGCGCGAGCACGCCGGCCCCCGCTTGCAGGACGCGTCGCCGATCAATGATACGGCGGGTTCGATCGTTGGTCGTGACCATGTGACAAGCCTTCCAATGTTGTACGTTGAGGGCGTGCGGCCTGCTCGCGCAGCGTCGCCAGGATCGACCGTTTCAGCTCGCCGAACGAAGGCGTCGCGATGATCTCCTGGTAGGTGCGCGTCCGCGGATAGGGAACCACGATCTCCTCGACGATGCGGCCGGGACGGCCGCTCATGATGGCGATGCGATCCGACAGGAACAGCGCTTCTTCGATGTCGTGCGTGACGAACAGCACGGTGGAGCGGCGTTGTTCGCGCGCGGCCAGCAGCAATTCTTGCATGGCGAGCCGGGTCTGGGCATCCAGTGCTCCGAATGGCTCGTCCATCAAGAGCAGCAGCGGCTGCGAGATCCAGGCGCGGGCGATCGCGACGCGCTGGCGCATCCCGCCGGAGAGTTCATAGACGGCGTGATGCTCGAAGCCGCGCAGCCCCATCATCTCGATCAGCTCTTGCGCGCGCGGCCGGTACTCGGACGCAGGGCGTCCGGCCAGGCGCGATGCGAAGGTGATGTTGTCGATGACCGACAGCCATGGGAATAGCGTCGCTTCCTGAAATACGATTCCGCGATCGGGCGAGGGGCGTCCGATCGGCTTGCCGGCGATCGTCACGCGTCCCCTTGTGGGTTGCTCGAAACCCGCCAGCAGGTCGAGCACGGTTGATTTGCCGCAACCGCTGGGTCCCAGCAGGCACACGAATTCGCCTTCGGCCACGTTCAGTGAAAGGCCATCAAGTGCAACGGTCGTGCGCCGGGCGCGGCGGTCGTCAAAGCGCTTTTCGATGGTCTCAAGGACAATGAGTGGAGGGCTCGTCATCTCAGGCGCACCCCGACCAGGGTGCCACCCAGCGCTGCAGTCCGACCAGCACGAGATCCAGCGCGTAACCCGTGCCACCGAGCAGGACTATGCCGAGCATGACGACGTCAGTGCGCAGATAGGCGCCGGCGTTGACGACCATCCAGCCGATTCCGGCGTCGGAGGCGATCATCTCGGCTGCAATCAGCGTCGTCCAGCCGATCCCGAAGGATAGGCGCAGCGTCACGAACAGTTCGGGCAGGATGTGGGGCAGGATCACGTAGCGAAACAGCGTCAGACCGTGGGCACCGAGCGCCCGGCCGGCACGGATCCGCTGTCGCTGCACCGTGCCGACCGCGGCCGCCGTTCCGACGATGATGCTGAGCGCGGCGGAGATGAAGATCAGGAGAACCCTTGAAGTCTCGCCAATGCCGAACCAGAGGATCACGAGGGGGATCAATGCCAGCATCGGGAGCGGCCGCAGAAACTGCACGAACGGGTCGAGCACGGCGCCAAAGCCTGGCGCCGTTCCCATCGCAAGCCCGAGCGGCACGCCGACCAGGGTGGCGATCGCAAACGCGCCCAGCGCACGGGCGAGGCTGAGCGCGAGATGCTGCCAGAGCGGCGTCCCGCGGTAGCCGTCCCGGACCAGATCAATCGCGGTCGTCACGATCTCGGACGGCGGTGGAAGCAACAGCGGTTCCACCAGATGGCTGCGCCCGGCGATCTCCCACGTCAGCGTGACGACGGCGACCGCAGCGAATCCGATCAGAAAACGACGAATGGCGTTCAAGACGGGAACGCGCGCCGCAGTAGGGCGTAGTTCACTGCAGGGATGAATGAGGCGGGAACGTCGTCGCGCTTGATCTCGCCCGTCTCGGCCAGGAACGCGGCGGCATCGCCGAGCGACTTGATGAGCGGCGCGTCCTTTGCGGCACCCGGTCCATCGCCCCAATATTTCGGACCAAGCTGATCCTGGAAGGTGGGATAACGCAGCCCGGCCAGCGTGTCGCGCACGGCTTCGAACGGGGCGCCAAAATCCTTCGCCAGAATCCGCGAGATGCCTTCCGGATCGGATCGGTATCGATCGAACTGCGCCTGAACGGTCTGCAGCCAGGTGACCACGGTCTCTGGATATCGCTCGGCGAATTCGCTCCGCACCACGGCACTGTTCCAGACGAAGATGCCCGAGGGCTGCAATTGTTCGGAGACGAGCAATTGCTGGCCGCCGTCCGCCAGAAGCTCCGCCCAGAAGGGGCCGTTGATATAGGTCGCGTCGATATCGCCACGCTTCCAGGCGGCGATCGTGTCCGGCTGGCTCAGCGGCAGGCGCTTGATCTTGCCGGCGTCGAGCTTGTTGATACGGATCAGTGCTTCCAGCGCGAAGGCCATCGTGGAGGAGGGCGCAACCGCGATGCGCTTGCCCTCGAGATCCCTGAGTGTGGTGATGCCGGCCTTGGCGACCAGCCGCTCGCTGGTGGCGACGATCTCCGGCGAACCCAGGATTTGAATGGGCAGTTTTCGCGACAGCCCGGCCACGATCGGTGTGTTGCCGAAGATCGCGAAGTCGATCTGCTTGGCGGCGAGCAGCGACAGGGCAGGTCCGCCTGACGGGAAGGGCACCCACTCGACCTTGGCGCCGAGCGCCTTGTCGAAGCTGCCGTCGGTCTTGCCGACCACCCAGGCCCGTGCGGCGGTTAGATAGCCGATGCGGACGACATCGGGCTTCGCGACGCTCTCTGCGCGGCCGTGTCCCGCTGAAAGTGACAACGCGCCCGCGCCGAGCCCCAGCCGAAGCACGTCACGTCGTCCCAGCCTGCTTGCGCGAATGTTCGTCGTCATGATGCACCTTCAACAATGAAGGCGTGCAGATCGTCACCGTGGCGGCGTCGAGTCAATCTCGTCCGGAAAATAAGAAATTCATTTCAGCGTGCACCTGACCGATGCAATGAATTACGTTTCGGCCGCGTGTCGTGAATGAGTTTCATCCTTCAAAAGCGCGCCGAAAACTGCGCTGACGAAATTCACTATCTGCCGATGGGGCAGAGCTGAATCATTCTCAGTACGTGCGACTATTTGGAATTGACGATGACGAGTGCGAACGCCGAAATGCGCCAATAGTTGGCCGCAGAATTCCGATGAAATCGTCGGGCCTTGAGGAAGTTCACATGAAGCACTTGTTGTTGTCGTCGCTGCTGGTATCGCTCTCGGCTGCGTGGTTGCCGGCATCGGCCAAAGAGCCGCGTCAACTGGTCTCGCAGGACTATCATGTCGCGTCTGCAACGCCAGGCGTTCAGATTTTCCTGCGCAACAAGCGGCCGAAGGATCTGACGAAGTTCGAGGCCTCCCGCACGGTCCTTTATGTTCATGGCTCGACCCAACCGTCGGAAACCGTGTTCGATCTCGCTCTGGGGCAGGGATCCTGGGCGGATTACATCGCAGCGCAAGGTTACGACGTCTGGCTAGTCGACGTCAGAGGCTATGGCGGATCGACGCCACCCACAGATCAATCGAAGCCGTTTGCGACGACCAAGGAGGCGGTCGAGGATTTCGGTGCTGCGGTCAACCACATCCTCGCCGAACGCAAGATCTCGAAATTGCAGCTGATTGGCTGGTCCTGGGGAACGCTGATCGCCGGCAGCTACGCGGCCGCACAGCCGCAACTTGTCGCCGGACTGGTTCTGCTGGCGCCGCCCTGGCTGTCGTCGTCGGGCGGCAATATCCCGGAGGCGGCCTGGCAGGAATGGACCAGCGACACCGCGCTCGAGCGCCTTCAGACCGGTGTTCCGGACGGGCAGGCCGAGGCGATCTTCCCGCCGGCATCGAAGAAGATCTGGGAGCAGGCCCTCCTCGCGGTCCAGCCGGATGCCAGGGCGCATAATCCGCCGCGCTTCCGCTCCCCGACCGGCGTCGTTGCCGATGGCGCCGAGTACTGGAGCGCTAACAAAGCGATCTACGATCCCGGCAAGATTTCCGCGCCGACGCTCATCATTCGCGGTGAATGGGATGAATTGACCCCGCTCAGCCAGTCGCAGGCGCTGTTCGCCCTGCTACGCAATGCGCCCGTGCGCCATCTGATCGAGATTCCGCGCGCGACGCATTTCGTCGAGGTCGAGACCGGACGCGATGTGCTCTTCCGCGAGGTGCAGAGTTTCCTGGACCGAAACTGAATGGGCGTGTAGCAATGTTCCGGCCGTGTCTTCGGCCGCAATATGTGATGGTTGGCTGGGTTCGCAGTGAGCTTCAATCGCGAGCTCGTGTCCGGTCGCGCCGTCCTCGCTGCTAACATTGTCGGCGATGGCGCTCCGGTCGTCTTTCTCTACACTGGTGTGGCCGACAGGCGGATGTGGTCGGCCCTGGCCGGCCGAGGTCTCGGCTCTGATTGCCGAGTTCGTCGATCGTCACCTTGGCGGGCTCAACTAGAGCTGCACGATACCGGGACCCGATTGACTCGATCACATCTGGCGGAGAGACGATGATGAAAGCGTTTGTCGTTGCAGCCGAAACAATAACGGATGAGCCCACGTTCTCGGAATATCGACGCGCCGTTCCTGCTACGCTCGAGGCGTTTGGCGGACGGTTCGTCACGCGTGGCGGTCAGTTGACGCGACTGGAGGGGGAGTGGCCGCACTCGCGTCTCGTGATTATCGAATTCCCGTCGCGTGAAGCCGCACAATCCTGGTATGGCTCGGCGGAGTACCAGAAGATCATAGGACTTCGGTTGAAGAGCTCGAGCGGAAATCTCGTCATCGTCGAGGGCCAGGTGGATTAGGAGGCCATCCCGGATCGAACTTTGATCAATCAACATCAAGGTGCGAGGTTCGGATTCGTGTTGGGGACGATCGCAGCTTCTGCCTCAGCATTTTCACGCAGCGGCTCGGCGTTGATCTCGAGGATTTCACCCAGCCAGATCGCATGCTCCAAATGGTCGGATCGCGGATGCCCCGTGTCAGGATGGACTAGCACCGCAAGCCCGCGCCCGTTGATCATTAGCCACGGCACAAATCGTTGGAATTCGGCGACCGCGAACGCGACCTGATACATCGGTCTCGTGTGAGGGCCAATCAGGCGGTCGTGCCAGCGTCCGACCAAGACCGAGAACCGCTGTGCGATCTCGTCGCGGAGAATCTCGGCAACCCGGCGCTGCTCTGGGCCGTCGAAATAGATATGAGCATGATAGCCGCGGATCGTCGCGATTGATTGGACAGTCATGGAGCGCTCCCGCACAAGCGAATGGTTAAACACTACAGGCAATGTAGCCGATGCAGCAGCGCCGATTGCGTCACATTGCAGAGGCAGGGTCATCTGGACCAAAGAGAATGCTCTCCGGCATGGCCGGCCCAACTCGGAGCATGACGAGCGTTGCATATGGACCAATGATGACCTTGAGGCTTGCGCTCAGGCTCTGAAAGGAGCATGGGACCACGGTGCGCGGCGACCTTCGCCCCAGTGCACGCCGCCGAGCTGTTGCCTTGCCTTGGGCCCATCTCAAATCTAGGTTAGCCTGTAAGAGCCGCACGTGACCGCCGGGACCGAGATAAATGGAAACTCAGCCAGAACTGCAAGCTCTTCGCGACAGCATTGACAATCTGGACGCAGCTTTGGTCCACATCCTCGCAGAACGATTTAAGTGCACCCAACGGGTGGGAGAACTGAAAGTCCGCCTTGACCTGCCGTCTTCTGACGCGGCTCGCGAGGGACAGCAGGTAGAGAGGCTCCGCTTACTTGCGCGGGCCGCCAACCTGGACCCGGACTTTGCCGAAAAATTCCTCGCTTTCATCATCAAGGAAGTGATTCTCCACCACGAGATTGCGCGTGTCAGAGCCGCTCCGGCGGCTGACCTCCCGTTACCGACTTGATCTGGAGTTCAGCCGAGTCGCCCCAATTACTCTTTCCGCGCTCTCAATGAGAGCGATAATGGAAAGCGGGGATGTCCATCAGGAAGGCGCCAGCGACCGTCGGATGTGGGCATCATGATCGGCAAAGCTTGCCAGGGAAGCACCTCATGTTCATGGAACATCTTGATTGTGAGTCCGGCGCCAATCAACGCCTCCATGATCGCCGACAGCGGGTGTATCCACTCACGCGTCGATTGATGTGTCATGACGGTTGCATCGCCGGTGTAGGTCGTTTCGCTCGTGAATTCGAGAGGACGATTGCTGGGCGTTTGATAATCAAAGACTGGCTCGAGCCTGCCGTCCCGCGCCTCCATGACCAGAAAACTCGGGTGTGCGTCGGCGAAATACAGATCCCCGCCGGGCGCAAGCACAGCCGCAATGACGCGTGCCCAAACGGTGAGGTCCGGCAGCCAACAAATGGTTCCCCAGGTACTGTAGACCAAGTCGAATGGTCCGGGCGCCAGCCGAGGCGCTTCATCCACGCGCCCTTGCACAAAGTCGGCCTCGAGCCCTGCGTCTTCAGCGAGCCGTCTCGCAATGCGAATTGCTTCGGCAGAGAAATCGAGGCCGGTGGCGACCGCGCCCAGTCGAACCAGTCGCAGCGTGTCGGTCCCGATGTGGCATTGGAGATGAAGAACCTTCTTTTGCGAAATGTCGCCGAGCTCGGCAGCCTCGATTGAATCCAGTCTGTCTTGGTTAGATCGTACGCGATCAAGACGATAGAACCCCGTCGCATCGCGCGCATGGATAATCGCGCGTTCATCCCAGTTGCGTCGATTTATCTCAATCGGATCGCTCATGATAAAGGCTGGATATTCCCCAAAGGAGAACCTCAGGTGTCCTTCAGGAAAATGGGATCGATCTCCATTGACGGCGGTGGGGCCGCACTCATGAATACGGGCTCGAGCGTGTGTGATTTGAATCGCCACACATTGTCGTCGTTCAACACGCACTCATTGATCAAATCTGCCACCATCATGGGAGGATTTGACTGACGCGTGGATGGATAGGTCAGGCCGCCATAGAAAACGATGATGCCAACTACTGTCGCGGAGCGATCGCAGCTCGAAGCGACGTGCAGATTGGTGACCAGGTGGCGCACCGCCTTCACGCCGCTGATTGCCAATTGATCCACTGCCTTCTCGCCGATTTGGCTGGCGCGCCACTCATAAAAGGCCCGAATTCCTTCACGTCCTTCAAACCGGTTGTGACCCACGATCTTGACGCCGTCCGGCGTGAAAAAGTCATGGGCCGTGCGACCGTCGTTGAAGTCGACGTCGTACCAATATCTCACCTCGAGACGGTGAAGAGCGTGCCAGAGAAGGAGGTCGTCGTGGGGCGTCGTTGGCATCCAGATGACTCCGGAGAGCTGGTGGCTCCGCTGCCCCCTTGTCCGCGAGCAGAACCGATGGAACGCTAATGCAGTGTTGCGAGGTTCGCGAGGTTAATTTCCCATCGCGCTATGCTCCGACGATGGCATCATGCAGGTGTTTTGCCCGACGTGTCAAACGGCTTTGCCCGATGCGTTGTGGTGCGCCCACTGTCGATCGTGCAAGCCCTTGATCCGACAAGCCGCGGCTACTGTGCATGGGGTTGTTTGGAGCCGCATTCACTCCGCAGCGGAAGGTAGAGCGTAGTTACAACAGGGATGCCGCTCAATTGGCCATTTCGGCCGGCACCGGCAAGGCCGTAATCGACTTGATCTTTTCCATTGCAAAGCGGGAGGTCACGTTCTTCAGCGGAACCGAGTGGATCAGCTTCTTGTAGAAAATGTCGTAGTGCTGCATGTCCGGAACGACAACGCGCAGCATGTAATCGACGTCACCGGCCATACGATAAAATTCCATCACCTCGGGCATGGCGCTCACGGCTTCGGCGAAGCGTCTCAGCCAGCCATCCGAGTGGTCGGCGCTCTCCACCGATACAAAGACGGAGAGGTCGAGGCCGAGCCTGTTCTGGTCCACCAACGCAACGCGCTTGAGGATCACTCCGCTGGCTTCGAGCCGCTGGATTCGCTTCCAGCAGGGCGTGGATGACAAGCCCACCCGGCCGCCGATCTCTGCAACCGAAAGCGACGCATCCTGCTGCAACACGGCCAGGATCTTGCGATCAACCGCATCGAGGCGCCGGCCGGTGTCAGCGAATTGTAGCGAAGCGTCGGTCATGTTTGGCACCTCGTTGTACGGGAAAGGTAACTGGCAGGTCTGACTATCCCCGCAGCTGAGGCGGGATAGATGAAAATACCACGGTAAAACTGCCGCTGAACATCGCCGTCTGCTGTAGCCGAACGATTTGCCAGATTCTGCTGCACCGTTCGGCGGCGAGAGCAAAAGAATCTCCGAGGCCGCTCGATGAAGAACGTTTGTGATAGGTGCCGGCGAAGGTTGCATCGCAATTGAATCATTCGCCTACAGTCGAACGAATTCTTCTTTGACGTCGAGCCCGGCGGGAAGCTTCGCCTCTCGCGGTGCAAATATCCGAAATTGCCAGAAGCGCAGTCTCGCGCGATCTTTCGCGTTGCGCTGCCGCTGCAAGACAGCGCTGGAATTGATTTAAAGGCGAGCAGAGGCTTGGTCCGACAAGCATTCGCTGCCCGCACGATGCAGATGGGTTCGAGCGCGATGAAAGGATGATCATGTCGCAGATCGATCTCGCCTGGGGGAGTGGTCCCTCGGCACGCTATGAAGCTCTCGCGGAGCCCTTCCGACCGCTGTTCAGGTCGATAAGGGAAGGAGCCGTCGCGCGCGATACGGAGCGTCGTCTGCCCTATGACGAGATTAAGGCCCTGCGCGAGGCGGGCTTTACCGCCGTGCGTGTACCGAGAGATTTCGGCGGCGCGGGAGCCAGTCTTCCGGAAGTGTTCAATCTCCTGATCGAGCTGTCGGAGGCCGATTCCAATGTCACTAATGCGGTCAGGTCGCATTTTGGTTTCACCGAGGACGTCGTCAACTCGTCCAATGCCGCGCGTCGTGAAACCTGGTTGCGTCGGATCGGCGAGAAGACATTCTTTGGAAACGGGCACAGCGAGGTCGGTGATGCCAAAGTTCAGGCGTTTTCGACGACCGTTTCGAACAGGAACGGTCAGCTGATCCTGAACGGCAAGAAATATTACACGACCGGGACGCTGTTTGCGGACTGGATCAATGTCGCAGCCCAACACGAGAATGGCGATCCAGTCGCCGTGGTGGTCTCGCGTCATGCGCCGGGTGTCGAGGTTCTCGACGATTGGGACGGTTTCGGTCAGGCCCTGACCGCGAGCGGAACGACCTTATTCACCGATGTTCCGGTAGAAGGAAATCAAGTCGTTCCGGTCAACGAGCGTTTCAAATATTCTAATCCGTTCTATCAACTCGTTCATCTCGCAACGCTCGCTGGAATTGCTCGCGCGGCGGCCAATGATGTGTCGGCACTGGTCAGGAAACGCACGCGCGTGTTTAGTCATGGAAATGCCAATAGCGCGGCAACTGACCCTCAGATTCTCCAGGTGATCGGTCGGGTGCGTGGCAACGCCTATTCGGCTGGTGCGATCGTCCTGAAGGTCGCGGAATCGCTGCAGCGTGCACACGAGGCGCATCTCGCGCGCGATGCCGATCGAATCGCGGCTACGATCGCAATCGCCGAGATCGAGCTCGACCAGGCGGTGACTGTGGTGTCGGACCTCGTGCTGGAGGCGACGACGATCATCTTCGACGCACTTGGAGCCTCTTCGACGGCGAAGAATCTGGCGCTCGATCGCTACTGGCGGAATGCCAGGACGATCGCGACCCACAACCCACGCGTCTACCGGGATCGCATTGTCGGCGATTTCGCCGTCAATGGAACGCCTCCGCCCGGACAGTATCGTATCGGGACACCGTGAGAGGAGAACGGCCATGAGTGGAGATAGGCTATTCCTGTTGAAACCGGGATTCGAGGATCCGGCGGAGCCCGGCAGATTCTTCGTCTGCCCTCATTGCAACGCGATCGAGGGACTGCTGGCCTCATTCCCGGGATTGGCAACGCAGATCGAGGTTCAGCGGCTGCCGTTTGCGCGTCCACGCACGGAGATCGTCGAGCTCCTGGGCGAACAGCATCAATCGCTTCCGGTTCTGGTCTTCGATGAGACCAAGCCCGTTCCTGAAGATGCGGACGTGGCTAACGGCCGGCGCTTCATCGATCAATCGGAACGGATACTTCGGTATCTCGCCGATCGTTACACGTTCCCGCATATCCATCGCTAAGCCGGGGCTCAAAAAAATCGCGGCCGGCCGGCCACCGTGTTGGCACGAGCCATCGTCCCGAAGCGTCAGCATGGATATGGCTGCGTAGCTGAGTTCGGGTTAGCTCGCCGGAAGCTCGGCGTGATGGCAGGCCACGCGCTGGCCCGACGGGCTGGCGCGTAGCGCCGGATCCTGCCGCGCGCAGAGCTCGGTCGCCAGCGGACAGCGCGGTCGAAAACGGCAACCGCTGGCCGAATTGCGGGGGTCCGGAAGGTCACCTGGCAGGGGCGCCGCATAACGGCGACGGGCCGGGTCTGGCACCGCGTCGATCAGGGCGCGGGTATAGGGATGCAGCGGGTTCTTCCAGATCTGCTCGTGAGTGCCGGCTTCGACGATGCGCCCGAGATACATCACCAGAACCCGGTCCGACAGATAGCGCACCACCGAAAGGTCGTGCGAGATGAACAGCAATGACAGTTTCAGCTTGCGCTTGATGTCGGCCAGCAAATTCAGGACCTGGGCCTGCACCGACAGATCGAGCGCGGACACGGGTTCGTCGCAGATGATCAGGTCTGGCCCCAGGATCAGGGCCCGCGCGATGCCGATCCGCTGGCGTTGCCCGCCCGAGAATTCGTGGGGGTAGCGCGATGCGGAGTCTTCCGGGAGGCCGACTTGCGACAGGATCTCCCCGACGCGCTGGCGCCGCTCGCGGCGCGATCCAATACGATGGACATCCAGCGGCGCGCCCAGGATATCGCCGATCGTCTGCCGCGGATTGAGTGATGCGAACGGATCCTGAAACACCATCTGCAACCGTCGACGGTAGCTCCGCAATTGCGTCTCGGGCAGCGTCGTCAGATCGGTGCCATCGAAGGTGATGCTGCCGGCAGACGGTTCGACCAGCCTGAGAATGGTCTTGCCGAGCGTCGACTTGCCGCAACCGGATTCGCCGACCAGCCCGACCGTCTCGCCGGGCGCGACCTCGAGCGACACACCGTCGACCGCATGGACCGGCGTCGAGCCAGATCGATAGGTTGTCCTGAGATCAGAGACTGACAGCAGCGTCATGGATCGCACCGTGAACTGAATTGGCGGGTTCGGCATGGCAGGCGACACGTCGGCCGGGCGCCGGCTCCCGCTCGTGCGGGAATTCGGTCCGGCAGGGCGCGAACCGCTGCGGGCAACGCGGGGCGAACGGGCAGCCCGTTTGCGCGGCGGCAGAGGCGATGCTGCCGGGTATCTCGGACAATCGGGCGTTTCTATAGTGCAGCCGATCATGCAAGCGCGGCGATGCCGCCAGCAGTCCCCGTGTATAGGGGTGCAGCGGACGCTGGAACAACTCGTCGGGCGAGGCCTCCTCGACCTTCCGGCCGGCATACATGACGACGACGCGATCGGCCCATTGACCCACGAGTCCAAGATCGTGGGTGATGAGCAGGAGGGACAATGAGAGTTCCCGCCGCAGCCGGTCCAGCAATTCGAGTACTTGCGCCTGGATCGTCACGTCGAGCGCCGTCGTCGGCTCGTCGGCGATGAGGACCTTGGGCCGGCACGCGACCGCAATGGCGATCATGACGCGCTGGCGCATCCCGCCAGAGAGCCGGTGCGGGTAGTCTTCGAGGCAGCGCTCGGGATTCGGGATCTTGACGAGATCGAGCAGCGCTGCCGCCTCGCGCTGCGCTTGGGCCTTGGTCAGCCCGCGATGCAGATAGAGGACCTCGGTGATCTGCCGCCCGATGGTCAGCACGGGATTGAGCGAGGTCATCGGCTCCTGGAAGATCATCGCAATGTCGCGGCCGCGCCGGCGACGCATCTCAATCTCGGAAAGCGCGAGGAGATCTTCGCCGCCGCTCCGGATGCGCCCGGACGCGATGCGTGCGGTCTTCGGCAGCAGCTGCATCAGCGCCAGCGCGGTCAGCGACTTGCCGGAGCCAGACTCGCCGACGATGGCGAGCGTCTCCGCCGGCGCAACGCTGAAGGTCAGGTTTCGCACGGGAGTGGCGTTCGGGAAACCGATCGTGAGGTCCTGGACGTCGAGAAGGGTCGTCACGTCAACGCTCCCGGCTGAAACGAGGATTGAGCACATCGGTTAGGCCGTCGCCGATCAGATTCAGCGACAGCACGGTGAGGACGATGACGACGCCGGGGAGGGCCGTGAGATACCAGGCCGTCCTGATCAACTCGCGTCCCGAACCGATCATGCTGCCCCAACTCACCACGTTCGGATCGCCGAGACCGAGGAACGACAGTGCGGCTTCCATCAGGATCGCGGAGGCCACCATCACCGAGGCCGTGACGATGATCGCCGGCAAGGCATTGGGCAGGATTTCGCGAATCACGATCCGCGTGTGACCAAAGCCGAGGCTCCTCGCGGCCATCACGAACTCTTTCTCGCGCAGCACCCTGAACTCGGCGCGCACCAGCCGGGCGATCGTCGGCCAGGTGACGAGCCCGATCGCCCAGGTCACCGTCACGATTGACGGTTGGGCGATCGCCACGAGGACGATGAGCAGGATGAAGCTCGGGACCGTTTGGAACAATTCGATCACGCGGACGAGAAGGTCGTCAATACGACCGCCGCGATATCCGGCTGTGGCGCCGATGAGGATGCCGACCGTGAGGCCGATTGTGGTGGCGACAAATCCGATCAGCAGCGACACGCGTGCGCCGTGCATCAAGCCTGCCGCAACGTCACGGCCGAGTGAATCGGTTCCGAGGGGAAATTCGAGATCTTGTCCAGGCCAGAGCAGCGGGCGTGCCACCATTCCGAGGGGATCAGCCGGATAAAGCACGGGCGCCAGCGCGGCTGCGACAACGATCGCAAGCAAGAGGAGGCCACCGGCGATGACGGATGGATTGCGTATCAGGCGCCGGAACAAATGCTGTCGCGCGCGGTCCGCATTATCGGCAACGACACGCGTGTCCGGGGCATGGATGTTCGGCCAGTCGGCATTGTCTGGCGCGGGCGCCGGCTTGTCAGTCGTGTTTCGTACGGTCGATGCGGCGGATTGGAGTGCGGTGTCGGTCATGATCAACGGGTCTCGATGCGAGGGTCGAGCCAAGCCTGCACGAGATCGACCGTCATATTGGCGATGATCACGAGCAGGGAGGATAGAAGGAGAATTCCAAGCAGCACGCTGAAATCTCGGCTCATCACCGCCTCGAAGGCGAGCCGGCCGAGGCCTGGCCAGCTGTAGACGGTCTCGACCACCACGGCGCCGCCGAGCAGGCCGCCGAAATGCATGCCAGCGACCGTAGTGACCGGCAGCAGTGCGTTGCGCAGGACGTGGCGCACTGTGATGGCGAACGGCGACAATCCCTTTGCGGCGGCCGTTCGAACGTAGTCCTGGGACTGCGCCTCGAGCATCGCCGCGCGTGCCAGTCGCGAATAGATCGCGATGTAGAACAGCGCGAGCGAGAGTGCCGGTAGGATCATGTAACGCGCTCGGTCCAGCACGGCCGCGAAGCCACTATTGGTCGCGCCGATCGTCGTCGAGCCACCGCTCGGCAGCCATCCAAGCTTGACCGAGAACAGCAGGATCAGCATGAGCCCGATCCAGAACCCCGGGATCGAGTAGAACAACGTAACGATGATCGAGATCACCCGATCCGGCCATCTTCCGGCGAAAGTCGCCATCACGATGCCGAGCGCGATGCCGCCTGCAAGCGCGATGACGAGAGCGGTCGCCATCAAAGTGACGGTGCCGGGCAGCCGCTGGCCGATGATGTCGGCGACGGGCAGATTGTAGCGCGGCGAATTGCCGAGGCTGAAATGCGCGAGATTGTCGAGATAGGCGACAAGCTGCACGAGGACAGGCTGATCGAGGCCGAAACGCGATCGCAAGGCGGCCACCGTCTCCATCGTCGCGGAGCCCGACTCGCCGGTGAGAACATCCGCAGCGTCACCTGGCGCGAGCTGCAGCAGAAAAAAATTGATGATGATGATTCCGATGACGGTCGGGATCGCTTGCCATAGCGTACGACGTAAAGTCTTTGCGATGCGCTGGATAGTCGACATGATTTTTCTAACTTCCGTTGATCGTCGGCAAGATGCTTTTGAGAGTGATGCTGCGTGCGCGCGAGGACAGGGCGGCACTGCGCTGGTCACTTGGTTGACAATGACGAAGGCCGACATCAACCTCGATACACGCGCGTGAGATTGCATCGACACCACCGACGTGTGGCGAATGCCACGCGTCAGCAAGGCGGATATGATCATGACGATAGTGCACAAGCCGGGCGAAATCGTTGGCTGGCCCGTGTTCCCGAGCCCCGCGCAGTTTCCCGAAAGTCCTCTCGCCAAGTCGCTCACGCAGCCCTTGCTGCTCGGCCTGTTTCTGCCGATCCAGGCGGGCGGCTGGAGCGCCTCGACTTTGCCGCGGTCGACGACTTGGACGTTCGACTACAACCGTGATCTGACGCTCGCGGCCGAAGCGTTCGGCTTCGATCTTGTGTTCGCGCTGTCGCAATGGCTGCCGAAGGGCGGTTATGGCGGGGTGTTCACCGGACAGGCGCTCGATTCCTTCATCACGACGGCCTCGCTGGCTGCCGTGACGTCGCGGATCATGCTGATCTCGACCATCCATGTCCTCTATGGTCCGATCCATCCGCTGCATCTCGCCAAATACGGTGCGACGCTGGACCACATCTCGGGAGGCCGCTGGGGCATCAATGTCGTGACCGGTCACCGCGCCGTCGAGCACGAAGCGTTCGGCTGGAATCAGATCGAGCACGACCGGCGCTACGAGCTCGCCGCCGAATTCCTGGAGGTGCTTCAGCGGTTGTGGAGCGACGAGGAGAACTTCTCCTTCTCCGGCCAGTCGCCCTGGCGTCTTAGCAATGCCTTCGTGACGCCCAAGCCGCGGTTTGGCCGGCCGATCCTGGTCAACGCGACCGGCTCGGATGCCGGCATCGCATTTGCCGGCCGCTATTCCGACATCGTTTTCATCACCAGTCCTGCGGGCTCGTCGTTCGAGAGCGCGATCGAGGTGCTGCCGGCGCATGCCCAGCGCGTTAAGCAATCGGCACTCGATGTCAGCCGCGAGGTTCGCACCTTGCTGAACCCCATGGTCGTCTGCCGTGAGACCGAACGCGAGACCTGGCAATACCACGACGCTATCGTGGAGCATCTCGATCCCGTCGCCAGCATGCAGAATTTTGCCAGCGACGCGCACGCCTGGAAGGGGCGCGTCGGTCGCGATGCGCCCAAGCGGCGCGCGATCGGCGGCAACGTCGAGGTGATCGGGACGCCCGAGCAGGTCGTGGAGCAGTTCGTGCAACTCAAGAAGGCGGGGATCGACGGGCTTCAGCTCAGCTTCTTCGACTTCAAACCCGACCTCGATTTCTTCGGCCGGCGTGTGCTGCCGCTGATGGAGCAGGCCGGGCTGCGCCATGCGGTGCCGAAGCTCGAGGTCGGGTGAGCGCAGGCGCATGGGGGCTAGGCCGATGTGGTTTCGCGTTGCGGCTCCGCGGCAACGTGATTCCGGACGCGCGCGGCGGGATGCGATGAGGGCAGGCGTGCCCGTCCGTGCCCAAATATCTCCTCGCGCAGCGTACCCGGCGCGTACTCGGTCTCGTAAGCACCGCGCCTTAGCAACCAGCCAGCGCGAGAATTCATTCATTGCCGGTTGCCCGCATTCGCAAATGTCATCGAGACAATAATTCACCGAAGGATCGGACAATCAATCCCGCGACGTGCCGGATCGCGTAATGAAAATTTTGCTGCTGCACGCGCATCGGCTCGCGCGAACCAGCGCGCGTTGGCGCTTGAAACAACAAAAGCAAATTCTCCGCGCGCGTGCCTAACATGGAGGCGACAAGCAACAGGTGAGACCTGTTGTTGTGAGGCGCAAAGACGGAGAAGCGTGATGGGGCTCGATCGCCGGACGTTCAATGCTGGATTGCTTGCCGCAGGCGCCACCGCGCTGCTGCCGTCCGCAAGAGGTTCGACCAATCCGGTTTCGGGCGGTACCCTGAATTGGGTCTATTATCCGGATCCATCGGCAATCATCGCGATCAACACGTCGTCGGGAACGGGGCAGACGATCGGGACCAAGATCAACGAGGGGCTGCTGGCTTATGATTACGACCTCAATCCCAAGCCTGTGTTGGCGACGTCATGGACGATCAGCGAGGACGGAAAGCGCTACACGTTTCAACTGAGACCCGGCGTGAAATGGTCTGACGGTCAGGACTTCACCTCGGCAGATGTCGCGTTCTCGATCGAACGCCTGAAGATCGCGCATCCGCGCGGCCGCATTACATTCGCGAATGTCGAGGCGATCGAGACGCCTGATCCGCTGACCGCCATCATCGTTCTGTCAAAGCCGGCGCCTTTCCTCATCACCGCGCTGGCCGGGGCCGAATCTCCGATCGTGCCCAGGCACATCTACACGGCGCTGAAGCCGGACGAGCAGCCGAAGCTGGAACAGACCATCGGAACTGGCCCCTTCATCCTTCGCGAATGGGTTCCGGGGAGCCATCTTCTGTTCGTGCGCAATCCCAATTATTGGGACGCGCCCAAGCCCTATGTCGACCGTTTGGTGCTGAAGGTCATCCTGGATCCGGCCGCGCGGGCGGCCGCTCTCGAGGCGGGAGAGGTCGATATTGGAGCGACGCCGGTTCCTTATGGCGACATTGAGCGTTTCAAGAGCGACAAGCGCTTTGTGGTCGACACGGCCACCTATGGCTATTCCGGCCCGCAGCAGCAGCTTTTCTTCAACTTTGACACGCAGCTCTTGCGTGATCGGCGTGTGCGCAAGGCGGTCGCTCACGCAATCGATTTGAAGGCGTTGGCGAATGTCGTGTTCTTCGGCTACGCGCTGGCTTCGCCGTCGCCTGTCAGTACGGCTCTGCCGAAATTCTATGATCCTAAGATCCAGGCATGGCCTTTTGACCCGAAGGCGGCGGAGCAATTGCTTGACGACGCCGGCATTAAGCGCGGCGCAGGTGGCATCAGGGCCAAGCTGAGGTTGACGCAAAATCCGTTCCTGCCTCCGAGCCTTTCAGACTTCCTGCGTAACTCTCTGCGCCAAATCGGCCTCGACATCGAGATCCAGCGCTACGATCTCGCGACCTATCTGAACGTTGTCTACCGCGATCGGGCATTCGACCTCACGGCCGAGAGCCTCTCGAATACGTTCGATCCGAGCCTCGGTATCCAGCGTGCCTACTGGTCGAAAAACTTCCGGATCGGACTGCCATTCTCGAATGCGGCGCACTACAGCAACGAGGAGGTTGACCGCCTGCTGGAGGATGCGGCGATCGAGCCGAATGTCGAGAAGCGGCGGGAGATCTGGTCGAAGTTCCAGTCGACCATTCACGAAGAGGTAGCCTCGGTCGATCTTGTCGCCGCAGGTGGCGTCATCATTGCCAACAAGAAGGTCCGCAACTTCGCGCCGGGCGGCGAGGGGCTGAACGGAAGCTTCGCCGATCTCTGGATCGACCCATCCGCTTGAGGCGAGAAAATCACAATCTTCCGTGCCGGACCGTTTGCGAAGAAGAGGCGTAGCGTCGAGCGTCGCAAGTTTGGAAATCTGTGAGATTGCGCGAAGCGACGGGCAATCGTCATATTGCGGCGCGAGCAGCGTCAGCCAACATTGGTGAGCGGAGAAGCATTGCATGTCACGTCGCAAGGAGAAACTGTCCCTCGGCGCCTTCCTGCTGTTCACCGGTCACCACGTCGCCGCGTGGCGCTCACCTCAAGCCTCCGACAGCCAGTCGCTTGCGGATTTCGTTCAGTTCGCGCGGATCGCAGAGGAAGCCAAGTTCGACGCCGTCTTCCTGGCGGACATGGTCGGTGTCCGCATCGATCGCATTGAGGCGTCCAGTCGCAAAGCGCATAGCGGTGTCTACCCATTCGAGCCGCTGACGCTGCTGTCGGCGCTTGCGGCGGTCACGTCTAGGATCGGACTGGTTGCCACCGTTTCGACCAGCTTCAACGAGCCGTTCAACGTCGCGCGACAGTTCGCCTCTCTCGACCGCCTGAGTGGCGGTCGCGCTGGCTGGAACCTCGTCACCTCGACGGAGGCCTCCGCGGCGCTGAACTTCAATCGCGAAGGCCTCATCCCCCACGCCGAGCGTTACGCACGTGCGGACGAGTTCGCCGACGTGGTGCTCGGCTTGTGGGACAGCTGGGAGGACGATGCGTTCCCGCGCGATCGGGAAAGCGGCCGCTATTTTGATCCGGATAAGCTTCATCTTCTCAACCACCAGGGCCGTCACTTCAGGGTGCGCGGCCCCCTGAACATCCCGCCCTCACCACAGGGGCGTCCCGTGTTGGTGCAGGCGGGCTCGAGCGGCCCGGGCAAGGAACTCGCGGCACGAACGGCGGAGGCGATCTTCACCGCGCAGCAGACGCTTGAAGACGCGGTCTCGTTCTATTCGGACGTGAAGGGGCGGCTGTCGAAATATGGCCGCGACCAGGACGATCTGAAGATTCTGCCCGGCATCTTTCCTGTGGTCGCGGAGAGCGAAAGCGAAGCTAAGGAAAAGTTCGATGAGTTGCAGTCGCTGATCCTGCCCCAGGTCGGTCTCGATTTGCTCGCGGGCTTCCTTGGCGCCCCCGAGATCGTCGATGCCGATCCGAATGGTCCCATCCCGGTCTTGAAGGAGACCGAAGGCGGCAAGAGTCGTCAGGTGCTTCTGCTCGAGCTGGCGCGCCGGGAAGGACTGACGGTGCGCGATCTCTATCTGCGGATCGCCGGCGCACGTGGCCATTGGCAGCTGGTGGGCACGCCCACGCAGATCGCGGACCAGCTTGAAGAGCGCTTCCAGAACTACGGCGCTGATGGCTTCAACATCATGGCGCCGACGCTGCCAGGCGGCCTGACTGATTTCGTCAAGCTGGTCGTCCCCGAGTTGCGCCGTCGCGGCCTGTTCCGCGATGAGTACGAGGGCACGACCTTGCGGGATCATCTTGGTCTGCGCAGGCCGCAACCGGCGCGCCGCCACGCAGTAGCAGCCGAATAGCCGCAACGCTCCAAGGAATGAAGTCATGATCGGAAAACGCGCTTTCTTGCGGTCTGTGCTGGCCGCAACCCTCCTGTCGGCCGGAGCAGCGTCCCCGGGCGTAGCGGCCGACACCATCACGGTGCGGATCGGCTTTGCGTCGGTCGGTGCGGATAACAGGCAATTCTCGGGTGGCTCCTCCGCCGCCGTCGCGCATTCCGAGCACTATCTCGACAAGGAGCTTAGCGACCGGCCGGACGTGAAGGTCGAGTGGTATTTCTTCAAGGGGGCCGGGCCTGCGGTCAATGAGGCCTTTGCCAACAACCAGCTCGATTTCGCCATCCAGGGCGATCTCCCGGAGATTATTGGTCGCGCCAACGGCCTCAAGACGAAAATCCTGATGGCATCCGGCGCCCACGCGCCGATCTATCTGGCCGTGCCGTCCGGGTCGCCGATCCGCAAGGTTGCGGATTTGCGCGGCAAGAAGGTCTCGATCTTCCGGGGCACCAACAACCATCTGGCTGCCGTGAAGGTGCTGGCCGGCAACGGCCTGCAAGAGCGGGACGTGCAGGTCATCAACATGGACACGGCGACCACCAACGCGGCGCTGACCTCCAAGGATATCGACGCCGCCTTCGGCAGTTTCCCGCTGGCGAGCCTGGCCGAGAAGAACATCGCCGAGATCGTTTATGCGACCAAGGGTGACAACCCAGCCTATGAGCGTCACTCCACGCTGATCGGCCAGGACGCCTTCATCAAGGCGCATCCCGACATCACCCAGAAGATCGTCTCGGCGATCGTGCGCGCGGCACGATGGTCCTCAGAGGAAGCCAATCGGGAGGCCTTCTTCGAGATCTCGGCGCGCACGGGTTTTCCCGTCTCGGGCTATCGTTTCGATTTCTCCAATCAGGAACTGAAGTACCGCAACACGCCGATCATCGATGCCTCGATCATCGAGAGCTATCGCTTCCAGGCAAAGCAGGCGAAGGAGTTCGGCCTGCTGCGCCGGGATGTCGACATCGACGGATGGTTCGACCGGTCATTCCTCAACGCCGCTCTCAAGCAGCAGGGTCTCGAAGGGTACTGGAACGAATATGACGCGAACGGGAAGCCGTTGGCAGTAGGGCAATGATGTCTGTGGTGCAATCAGAGGCGGCGCGGGCGGTTGAGGCTCGCCGGAGCGGCGGACACCTCGAGGTCCGCAACGTTTCGCGGTCCTTCGTCGTCAACGGCGATGCTTTCGACGCCTTGAGGGACGTATCGCTCGACGTTGCTGCGGGCGAATTCGTCGTCCTGCTCGGGCCGAGCGGATGCGGAAAGTCGACCTTGTTACGACTGATCGCCGGGCTGGACCACGATTTCGGCGGCAGCATCAGCCAGGACGGCGAGCCTATTGCGGGGACAAGCCTCGACCGCGGCATCGTGTTCCAGGAACCGAGGCTGTTTCCCTGGGCGACGGTCAGGCAGAACATCGCGCTTGGCCTCAAGAACGCGCCGCTCAGCGAACGAGCCAAGAAGGACTCGGTCGCTGCGCACATTTCCCTCGTCGGCCTCGATGGCTTCGCGGAGGCCTATCCGCATCAGCTGTCCGGTGGCATGGCGCAGCGCGCCGCGATCGCCCGCGGTCTCGTCAACCGCCCGCGGCTCCTGCTGCTCGACGAGCCGTTCGGCGCGCTCGACGCGTTGACGCGCGCGCGGCTCCAGATCGAGCTTCAGCGCATCTGGGCGCATGAGAAGATCAGCATGATCCTCGTGACGCATGATGTCGATGAAGCCGTTCTGCTTGGCGATCGCGTCATCGTGCTCGCGCCGCGTCCGGGCCGCGTGGCCCGCATTTTTGACGTGATCGCGCCGCGGCCGCGGTCCCGGAGCAATGACGACCTCGTTCGTATCCGCAACGATATCCTGCGAGCTCTGGGCGACGGCGATGGTAGTTCCGTTGCGCACGACCTGCTGGCCGGAGCAAGCGCATGAGCGATGCAGTCATCCGGTCATCGTCCGGACCGCGCGCCTCCTGGCCCTTCGGCTTCGCGCGCGTTGTTCCTGACGGTGCGAGACAGGCTGTGCTCCGTCATCTGGCCTCGTTCGCCTGGCTGCTGGTTCTGCCCGCCGTGGCTTTGCCGGTTTGGATCGTTGGCGCCGATCGCGGCTGGCTGCCGGAGCAGATCCTGCCGCGGCCTGGCGACGTCCTTCATACGCTGCGGGATATGATCGCCAGCGGCGAACTCGCGCAGCATGCCGGCTATAGCTTACGCCGCGTTGCCTATGGCTTTGCGATCGGCGCGGGCGCAGGCCTTGTCACCGGCTCCGCCATGGGGCTATCGCGCCGCGTGGACGATCATGTGCGTCCGCTCTTTACCGCGATCGCCCAGGTGCCGGCGCTCGCCTGGATTCCCCTGGCAATGCTGCTGCTCGGCATCGGCGAGGGGCTCAAGATCGTGGTGATCGCCAAGGCCGCTTTCGTGCCCGTAGTTATGAACACCAGTGCCGGCATCGCCAACGTGCCGAAGGCATTCGTGGAAGTCGGCGAGACCTTCCGCTTCACGCCCTTGCAGATGCTGCGTCATGTCGTGCTTCCCGGCGCCGTGCCGCCGATCTTCACGGGCCTGCGCTACGGATTAACCCACGCCTGGATCGCGCTGGTCAGCGTCGAGCTGCTGGCCTCGTCCGAGGGGCTCGGCTACCTCCTGGTCTGGGGCCGCCAGATGTTCTGGCTCGACACGGTACTGGTCGCCATGATCGTCATCGGCGTGATCGGCTTTGTCAGCGACAAGGCGCTGGCGGTGATCGAAGTCCGGCTGCAGCGTTGGCGGATCGACCGTGTCAGATAGCACTGCGCTTCGCACCGCGGGCCGCGGGCTGGTCCTTCCGCTTGGGCTGCTGCTTCTGTGGGAGGTCGCAAGCCATTCGGGCCTCGTGAACCGCCAGTTCCTGCCGCCGCTGGAGCATGTCGGCGTCAGCTTCTGGGAAGAATTGAAGAGCGGCGAACTGGTCGAGGCGCTTGCTGCGAGCCTGCGGCGCGACCTTCTCGGTTTCGCGCTGGGCTCGGGCATTGGTGTCCTTGTCGGGCTTCTGCTCGGCCTGTCGCGCATCGCGGACCGCATCTTCACGACATGGTTCAACGGACTGAAGCAGATCGCACTGCTGGCGTGGATTCCCCTGATCTCGCTCTGGTTCGGCTTCGATGAGATAGCCAAGATCGTCTTCATCGCGCTCGCGGCGTCAATCCCGGTCATTCTCAACCTGGTCGAAGGTGTGCACGCGACCTCTTCGAAGCTGGTCGAGGTCGGCGAGGTGTTCCGCTTCAACCGGCTTCAGTTTATCCTCTATGTCTACCTGCCGGCCGCGCTGCCGTCGCTTCTGACCGGCCTTCATTTGGCGCTGATCTATGCCTGGCTTGCGACGATCGGGGCCGAATATTTCATGGCGGCCGGTCCGGGCATCGGCGGGCTCATTATCGCGGGCCGCGAGCGCTTCGACATGGACCTCGTCATGCTCGGAATCCTGGTCGTGGGATCGATCGGCTTTCTCATTGACCGTGGTGCAAGCTGGCTGGAGTGCAAACTCTTACTCTGGCGCAAAGACTAGGTCTTACGCGCGACCGACGCATGCCGCGCTAGGTTCGCGCATCATTGAGTGGTCGCTGCCCGAACGCGCTTACAAGATCGCAGGCCATCTCTGGTGCGTGGCAAGATCTTAGTCGGCGGTCGCCACCGGCGGAATTGGCAGTGCCGTGATCGATTTGATCTTTTCCATCGCAAAGCGCGAGGTGACGTTCTTGAGCGGCACGGCGTGGATCAGCTTCTTGTAGAACACGTCGTAGCTCTGCATGTCGGGAATAACGACGCGCAGCATGTAATCGACATCGCCAGCCATGCGGTAGAATTCCATCACCTCGGGCATGGCACTGACCGCCTCGGCGAAGCGCTTGAGCCAGGCATCCGAATGGTCTGCGCTCTCCACGGAAACAAATACTGAAAGGCCAAGCCCGATCTTGTTCTGGTCGACCAGGGCAACTCGCCTCAGGATCACGGCGTCGGCTTCCAGTCGCTGGATGCGCTTCCAGCACGGCGTCGACGACAGGCCAACCCGGTCGCCAATTTCGGCAACCGACAGCGAAGCGTCTTCCTGGAGTACCGTCAGGATCTTGCGGTCGATGGCGTCGAGACGGCGGCCGGTCTCGACAAACTGCAACGCAGCGTCGCTCATATCAGAAACCCCGATGTGATGAAAAATTGGACGCGTGGTCTGGCGTTAGCCATGCGGTCCGAACAGGAAGATCTCGTAGAGATCGTCAGGCTTGTTGTCCGGGCCGCCAGTCTCCGGCCGCAGCGAACGATGGAACCATCCGCGTGCCTGCGCAATCAAACCAGCGAAGGTCGAACGCAGCGAGATGACGTAGCTCATGTTCACTCCGGACGACGGTGTAGGGCGAGAACCCGGAGAAGCTAACACGGCAGGGATGGCGTTGAACATTGCTACACACACGTTGAGATCAGTTTGGTTGAAACGTACTGGCGTCACCGCGCGTGCGGTCAGAAAATTCCACGGTGCTCTGCAGCGATGGATGATTTTGATGTCCATCGTATCGCAAAGAGCATGGAGGATTACGCCTTGTCTCTAGTCCGGCGTCAGCAGCGCAAGGATTTCGCCGCGCTGGAACCGCGGCACGGAACCTAGATAAGACGGCCTCCGGCAAGAATCCGATACCGGATAGAGCATCGGCATGCCCATGCCGGCGAACGCCGCAGACTGCAACGCGCGATCCGCCTGTCCGCGCAGATGAGCACCCGTCATGATGCCGAGCGCGAACACAAACGCGGACAAAAGCACCAGCGGGAAGATGAAAGCCTCGCTGATCCGGAGCCGATTTGTCACTGCGCGCGCGTCGATCGCGCGCTCAGCGACAGAGCGTCGGGTGGCCCATTCGAGCGTGAAATCGAACATGGGCTCGGCTTACTTCATGTAATCGGGAAGCGTGAACCCGTCATAGAACCGATCCGCAAGGATCGCGGTTTTGAACGTGGCGGACTTGTAGCCGGCGACGATATCCCGTGCCCACTCGGCGTCGGCATTGGCCCTCTTCACGGCGAGTACGTTGATATAGGGCGTCGTCATCTTCTCGAGCGCGAAGGCGTTGGTCAGCTTTAGACCGCTGAAGATGGCGAAATTGCCCTGAACGGCAGCGAAGTCGACATCGTCGAGCGCTCGCGGGGCCTGCGCGGCCTCAAGTGGCACAATCTTGATGCCGCCGGGGTTCTTGATGACGTCGAGCTCTGTGACGTCGACCGGCTTGCTGTCGCGTATCTCGATCAGGCCGAGATCGCGCAGCACCCACAACGCGCGCTGCAGATTGACCGGATCGTTCGGTACTGCGACGCTCGAGCCCGACTTGATCGGCGTGCCCAGCGGATGCTTCTTTGAGTATAGGCCCATCGGCGGGGTGGGGACGTGGACGATGCCGACGAGATCGGTGCCTTGCCGTTCGTTGTAGGAATTGAGGAAGATCGTGTGCTGCATCACATTTGCGTCGATCTCGGACTTGAATACGGCGTTGTTGGCCTCGAGTCCCGTCGAGAACTCCACATAGCGGATCTTGTAGCCCTTCTTCTTCAACTCCGGCTCGACCCCGAGCTTGAACTCGTCGATATATGGCCCCGGCACGAAGCCGACTCTCAGTTCGGGCTTTGCGGGTTGCTGGGCCAGGGCATCTCCGGCGGCCAAGGGGGAGAGTACCAAAAGTCCGGAGAGGAGAAACAACGCTGTCTTCATTTTCACTTGCTGAGCTTGAGTTCTGGTGGGGATGGATGCGGTTTCAGGCGATGGCCTGGACCGGGTTGGAATAGACGCTTGCCGGACGCGTGAGGCCGTAATGCTCGCGTAGGGTCGTGCCGGTGTAGTCCTCGCGGAACAGACCACGCTTGCGCAGGATCGGCACGACGTGCTCGGTGAACGCATCGATGCCGCCGGGCAGCCAGGGCGGCATCACGTTGAAGCCGTCTGCCGCCCCATTCTCGAACCAGGTCTGGATATTGTCCGCGATCTTCTCGGGTGTGCCGGCAATGACCCAGTGGCCACGCGCGCCGGCGAGGCGCTGCACCAACTGCCGGATGGTCGGCTTCTCGCGGTCGACGATATCGACGACCAGTTTGAAGCGGCTGGCGACGCCGCGTGCGCTTGCGGTGTCGATGAGGTGGCGGGGTACGGGACCGTCGAGATCGTAACCGGTGAGATCGACGCCGATCATCTGGCGCAGCTGGGTCAACGAATATTCTGGCTGGACCAGCGCGTTGAATTCCTCCTCCAGGCGATCGGCCTCGGCTTGCGTGCTGCCAATGAAAGGGCTGATGCCGGGCAGGACCTTGACCTGATCCGGGCTGCGGTCGAACAGGCGCGCCTGCTTCTTGATGTCGGCGTAGAATTCCTGCGCGCTCGCCAGCGTTTGATGCGCGGTAAAGATCGCCTCGGCGAATTGCGCGGCAAAGGCGCGGCCGTCCTCGGAGGATCCTGCCTGCACATAGACGGGCCGTCCTTGTGGCACGCGCGAGATGTTCAGCGGTCCGCGGACGCGAAAATGCCTGCCGACGTGATTGAGCGCGTGGATCTTGCTCGTCTCGGCGAATACGCCGGAGGCGGGGTCGTTGACCAGCGCATCGTCCTCCCAGCTGTCCCAGAGCCGCGAGATCACATCGAGATATTCCCGGGCGCGCTCGTAGCGCTCGTGGTGTGGGGGGTGCTCGGGAAGGCCGAAATTCTGCGCCGCCTGGGGCGCGCTGGTGGTGACGATGTTCCAGCCAGCGCGGCCGCGGCTGAGATGATCGAGCGAGGCGAACAGCCGCGCCAGATTATAGGGCTCGGTGTAGGTCGTTGACGCCGTGGCAATCAGCCCGATGCGGCTGGTGACGGCGGCGATTGCCGCGAGCCAGGTGATCGGTTCGAAACGAAAGCGCTGGGCGTAGCGGACGTTGTCGGCCAGCGCCGGGCCGTCGGCAAAGAAAATAGCGTCGAACTTGCTCGCCTCGGCCCTTTGCGCCAGCTCTTGATAGAAGCTGATATCGAGAATACGCTCCGCGGCTGAGTCCTTGTAGCGCCACGCCGCCTCGTGATGGCCACCGGGATAGATGAAGAGATTGAGAACGAGCTGGCGTTGGTTGCTCATGGTGCCCTGTCCGGATGCGATGGTCGAGGTGAGGCGGTAGGCGACTTAGTGGGCCGATGCTGCGGGCTTTCGTGCGAAAGCGAACCGCAGGTACCGCTCGAGACGCAATCCCTCCGGCGTCCGCTTCGTCTCCACGAGGTCTGCGAACCGCTTCTGGATCGCCTCCCGCTCGCCCGTCGAGAAGCCCTCGAGGAAATTGCCGAATGCGCTGGCCTCGGACCATCCGAGAATGGAATCGACGTCGTCATGAAGGTCGACGAGCGAGCGCAAGTCACTTCGATAGTCAATGAATCCGGTTTCCGTGAACAGGGCCTTGAGCTGGTCGTCGGTCGAGCCCAGCACGCGGTGTGCTTCGCCCTGTCGTTCGGCGAAGCCGGCAAGTGCGATTGCCTGGCGTAGCAGTACACGCGATTGATGCGGCTTGGACGGGTCCTGGACGTTGAGGCCGAGCCTGCCGCCGGGCTTGAGGACACGACGAATCTCGCGCAGCGCCTGCGGCTTGTCGGCGATCCAGTGGAAGACGCTGTTGAGGTAGACAACGTCGAATTCATCAGACGCGAATTGGGCCAGATCCTCGGCGCGACCAACGCCGAAGCTCAACGTTGCCGTCTCGCGCAATTGTGCAATGGAGATCCGGTTTTCGAGAGGATCGATACCAGTCACGTGTCCATCGGGGCCAACCAGCCCGGCCACGAATTCTGCGAGCCGGCCGGTGCCGGCCCCGAGGTCGAGTACGCGGTCGCCGGACTTTACGGCAAGCGGGCCGATCAAGAACTTGCCGTGGTGGAATTGCAGAATACCGGCTTGCTCGTAGGTGCGCGCAAGCTCGGGCGTATCCCGTTCGAGGCTGATGACGGAAGAAGACGACATGTGTTTCCCGGAGCTCCGATGAGCGGCTCGATCGAAGCGAACTCTATGTCGCGAGAAACGGCAATGTCGATGAAATGAATTTACGTTGTTGGGAGCGAAGCGAGCATGAATCTAACGGTGGGTCTCCTGAACGTAGACAAACACGCAAGCGAAGTTATCGCGAGCGAGATGCAACGCTGCTCGCTATGTCGCGAGGCGCCCTGCGCCACAAATGCAAATCTTCCAACCGGCCGCTACGTTGCGGCGCATTCGTTGTGCGTGTCCGAAAACAAAGCCAATTACATTTCATTGACGGAATATCGTTGGCTCTTACGATTTGGCTGCATCTGATGTTTTTAGAATCCGGGTGCAACATGGTTCAAGCCGACGTCGATTTCACCGCTCGCGAGACGCTACGCCTGATCGGGGCTGATCCGACGAATTGGGTGCCGGATCGTGACGGCATCGATCATAACGTCGTCATCGTCGGGGGAGGACAATCCGGAAGCGCGTTTGCCTTTGCGTTACGTCGTGCCGGCATCGGCAAGGTCTCGGCGATCGATGCTGCAAGTGACGCCGCTTCGTCCGGTCCCTGGTTAACCAGCGCGCGTATGCACAAGCTGCGGACTCCGAAAGGGCTCCCGGGGCCTGAGCTTGGCTTGCCGGGATTAAGCTTCCAGGCCTGGTACGAGGCCCATCGTGGGGTCGCCGCGTATGACGCTCTCGATCGCATCCCCCGGGTCGAGTGGGCGGCCTATCTCGACTGGTATCGCAAGACGCTGAGTATCGAGGTGCGCTATCGCACGCGACTGGTGCGTATCGAACCGGTCGGAGAGCATCTGCGGCTGCATCTCGACGTCGACGGCGAATCGAGGAAGGAGACCGCCCGCAAGGTGATCCTTGCCAGCGGCTTTCCCAGCAATGGCGGCCCGTTCGTCCCCGAGGTGCTGTCGAGAAATCTGCCTAGGGAGCTTTATGCGCATACGCTCGATGCGATCGACTTCGAAAAGCTGCGCGACAAATCCGTCGCGGTGATCGGCAGCGCCGCCTCGGCATTTGATGCTGCGGCGGTGGCGCTCGAGGCGGGCGCGAGAGAAGTGCATTTATTCGCGCGCCGCGACCGCCTTGCATCGGAGCCGGTCATCAGAACGCGCGGTTATCCCGGTGCTTACGACAACTACGGAGCGCTGCCGGATGCGGTTCGTTGGCAGCAGGCGATCCGCTTCCGCCGGGCCGGCTCGACACCGCCGCCGGATGCGATTGCGCGTGCCGTCAAGTCCCCCAATTTCAATCTCCATCTGGGATCCTCGTGGACGTCGGCCAAGCCGTTCGGGCGACGGCTGCTCGCGACCACGACGGAAGGTGATATCGCTTTCGATTTCGTCATCGCCGGGACAGGCTACCAGGTCGACCTCGCGAGACGGCTGGAACTCGCCGCGTTTGCAGACGAGATCCTGCTATGGCGCGACCGGTTCACGCCGCCATCGGATCAGGCGGACAGTCATCTGGGCGCGCATCCATATCTCGGCACCGGACACGAGTTCTTGGAGAGGGAGCCGGGCCGTGCGCCTTATCTGCGCAACATCCACGTCTTCAATCCGGCCGCGTTCGTCAGCTTCGGCCTGCCGATCGGTGACGTGCCGAGCTTCAAGCGCGATATCCCAGGCGTGGTTGCGCGGATCAGCCGCGATCTGTTCCTGGACGATCTCCCGACACACGAGGTGCGGATCAACGCGCCGATCGCTGATGATTTCGATCCCGCATTGTATGCATCGGCCGTGTGGCGTTCGCCGAACATCGTCGCGGCGGAATAGACGGAAGCGCAAATAACAATCGGAAAGGTCACGAGGTCGGGTGCAACTATTTCCCACCTCGCGCCAACTTTGGAAGCTATTTCCGAAGTCCTTGAGTTAGCATCCTCCGACTGAACGCAACGCTGCATTGATGCAGCCGCATACGGAAAGATCCCAGCAGACGCGATTGCCGCCAAAGCCGACGGCAATTCCGCAAGAGGATCGATCACAACATCACTCATATTCTCTCCGTCATCGCAGCAGCGATCGGCGACGGCGGAGCCTTGTCCAAAACGGATCGCGGTCTTGGGGAAGATGACATGACGGACGCAATCACCATCGACAACGTCATTCCGCGTGCTGATATCGTGAAGCGCGCTGCGCGCATCGGTGCGGAGATCAGGAACATCAAGCTGTCTGGCAATCTGCCGGATCAGACGATCGCAGCGATCAATCAGGTGCTGCTGGAGCACAAGGTTATCTTCTTCCGCGATCAGAACCATCTCGATGATGCCGAGCAGGAGCGCTTCGCTCATCGGCTCGGCGAATTGGTGCCGCACCCGACGGTCGGCGCCACCAAGGGGACGGCATCGATCCTCGAACTCGATTCCGCGCGGGGCGGCGGTCGCGCCGACCAGTGGCATACCGACGTCACGTTCGTCGACGCTTATCCCAAGATCTCGGTGCTGCGCGGCGTCGTGATCCCAGAGTTCGGCGGTGACACGATCTGGTCCAACACGGCTGCATCCTATCTCGATCTGCCGTTGCCGCTCCGCAAGCTCGCGGACGAACTCTGGGCCGTGCACAGCAACGCCTATGATTATGCGGTCAAGACCCGCGCGAGCGAAGCCGACCGGAAGCAGTTCGAGGAAGTCTTCACGGCGACGGTCTACGAGACCGAGCACCCCGTCGTCCGTGTGCATCCCGAGACCGGCGAGCGCACGCTGGTGCTCGGCAATTTCGTCCAGCGCTTTGTCGGCCTGTCGAAATACGACAGTCAGAAGCTGTTCGACCTGTTCCAGTCGCACATCACCGCACCGGAGAACACCGTACGCTGGAACTGGCGACAGGGTGACGTGGTGATCTGGGACAATCGTGCCACCCAGCACTACGCCGTCAATGACTACGGAGATCAGCACCGTGTGGTTCGCCGCGCCACTATCGACGGTGAGGTGCCTGTCAGCATCGACGGCCGCAAGAGTGTCACCCGCGTCAAGGCGGCCAAGCCGCAGGCCAAGGCTGCCTGAGCAGGTTGGAGTGAACACCATGAGAATCACTATCTCCACCTTGCGCCGGCTGGTTGCCGGCCTGCGTGCAAAGGGGCGGCAGCTTGGCCTCGCCGGCATCGCGCTGGCTGGCCTGACTGGCCAAGCCGTCGCCGAGCCGCAGCTCGAAAAATCCGAGATCCGCTACCAGGGCTGGGCAGGCCAGGTGACGTTCGTCGAGCTGGCCGACGATCTCGGCTATCTCGCTCCGCTAAAGCTGAAATGGGTCGGCAACACCATCAGTGGCCCGCAGGATATTCAGACCGTCGTCACCGGCGACATCGACATCGGCGGCGCATTCTATGGCGCGATCATCAAACTGATCGCCGCCAAGGCGCCGATCAAGGCGGTGGTCGGCTATTACGGGTCGGACGAGAACACTTACAACGGCTATTACGTGAAGGAGGATAGCCCGATCAAATCCGCACGCGACTTGCTCGGCAAGAAGGTCGCGGTCAACACGCTGGGTGCGCACCTTGAGTTCGTGCTGCGCGAGTACCTCGCCCGCAACGGCCTGACACCTGCCGAGGCCAAGCAGGTCACGCTGGTCGCAATCCCGCCGGTGACGGGCGAACAGGCCTTGCGGCAGGATCAGGTCGAGGTCACCACGCTCAACGGCATCCTGCGTGACAAGGCTCTCGAGCGCGGCGGCATCCGCAAGCTGTTCGCGGACACGGATATCTTCGGAAACTTCACCGGCGGCTCATATGTGCTGCGGGACAAGTTCATCAAGGACAATCCGAACACCTCGCGCAAGCTGATCGAAGGCGTATCGCGCGCCATCGCCTGGGCGCAGGCCACGCCAGCTGAGGAGGTCCGTGCCCGCTTCGAGCGCATCATCGCTGATCGCAAACGCAACGAGGACGCTACGCCCATCAAGTACTGGAAGAGCACGGGTGTCGCGACCAAGGGCGGCGTGATCGGGGATGGCGAGCTCCAGGTCTGGATCGATTGGCTGGTCAAGGATGGGCTGTTGAAGCCGGGTCAGCTGAAGCCGTCGGACATCTACACCAACGACTTCAACTATTTCCGCCCCGGCAAGACCGCGGAGGCCCAATGACCAATGCCAAAATCCGCTTCGAGCATGTGCGAAAGGAGTTTCTGGTCCGGGGCAAAGATGGCGGGCCGGCGCAGGAGTTCACCGCGATCGACGACATCACGTTGGATGTCCGAGCCGGCGAATTCCTGGCGCTGGTCGGCCCGAGTGGGTGCGGCAAGTCGACCTTGCTTGATCTGCTCGGCGGCCTGACGGCGCCGAGCAGCGGGCGCATCCTGCTCGACGGCAAGGTCATCGAAGGGCCGGCGCGCGACCGCGGCATCGTGTTCCAGCAATACGCGCTGTTTCCCTGGCGAACGGCCGCGCAGAATATCGAGTTCGGGCTCGACATCGCTGGCCTGAAAGCCCGGGAGCGGCGGGAGAGGGCGCTGCATTATCTCGATCTGGTCGGCCTGTCGGGCTTTGCGGATCGCTATCCGCACGAGCTCTCCGGCGGCATGAAGCAGCGCGTCGCGATCGCCCGCAGCCTCGCTTACGACCCGGAGGTGCTGCTGATGGACGAGCCGTTCGCAGCGCTCGATGCGCAGACGCGCGAGACGCTGCAGGGCGAACTGCTGCGGATCTGGCGCAGCACCGGCAAGACCATCCTCTTTATCACCCATGGCATCGACGAAGCCGTGGTGCTCGGTCAGCGCGTGGCGGTGATGACCTCGCGTCCCGGCCGGATCAAGCAGATTATCGATATTCCGGCCGAGTTGCACAGCGAGACCGAGGATGTCCGATCGCTGCCGCAGTTCGGGCATGTCAGGCACGAGGTATGGTCCCTGCTGCGCGACGAAGTGTTGAAGGCGCAAGTCTCGCCCGCGCCCGATCGCGAGCAGACCGGAAAGGCGAAGGAGCTGGCTCATGTCTAATCTGGAGATCTTGACGCTGCTGGAGCTGGCCGAGGGGAGTCCGAGGGATCGGGCCAGGCAACGCGCTGGCGCGCTGGTCGCGGCGACCGGCGGACTCGCACGCTGGTTCGGCGCGATAGGGCAGCGCTCTCTGCTGGTGTTACTGTTCCTGGCGATCTGGGAAGCCGTGCCGCGTCTGGGATTGGTGGACGTGACGTTCTTGCCGCCGTTCTCGGAAGTGATTGCGGCGGGCTGGCAGCTGGCCCAGTCCGGTGAACTCTTCGACGATGTCACCGCAAGCCTGCTTCGGGCCCTCAGCGGCTTCCTGATTGCGGTCGCGCTGGTTGTCCCGCTGGGGCTTGTCACCGGATGGTATGCCCGGCTCGGCGACTTCCTAAACCAGATCATCGAGATCGCGCGCAACACGGCGCCGCTCGCGCTGCTCCCGGTCTTCATTCTGCTGCTCGGGATCGGCGAGCTCTCGAAGGTCACGATGGTGATCTATAGCTGCGCCTGGCCGTTGCTGCTGAATACGATCGCGGCCGTTCGCCAGGTCGATCCGCTCCTGATCAAGTCGGCACGGACGATGGGCGCGACACCGAGCCAACTGTTCCGGAAGGTGATCCTGCCGGCGTCGTTGCCGACGATCTTCGTCGGCATCCGCCTGGCAAGCGCTTCCGCAATGCTGGTGCTAGTCGCTTCCGAAATGGTCGGGGCGAAGTCAGGACTCGGCTATCTCATCATCAACAGCCAGTACAGCTTCCTGATCCCGCAGATGTATTTTGGTATCCTCGGAATCACCGTGATTGGTCTCGTCTTCAACGCGATTCTCGAGGCGCTGGAGCGTCGCCTGATGCGTTGGAAGGCCCCCGCCGTCTAGCCCTGCTTGTTACGAGCGGTGGCCTGCGTCACGATGCTATTCGGCGGCACGTCCTGGGTCACCCAGACGTTGCCGCCAATGGTCGAACCCCGGCCGATCGTGATCCGGCCGAGAATTGTGGCGCCAGCATAGATTACGACGTCATCATCCACGATCGGATGCCGGGCGTCGCCCTTGATCAGATTGCCGTCGTCGTCGGTCGGGAAATGACGGGCGCCGAGCGTCACGGCCTGGTAGATGCGGACATTGTCGCCGATGATAGCGGTCTCGCCGATGACGACCCCCGTGCCGTGATCGATGAAGAAGCCGGAGCCGATGCGGGCGCCGGGGTGGATGTCGATGCCGGTGCGGGTGTGGGCGATCTCGGCCACCAGCCGCGCAATCAGCCGCGCGCCAAGCTGGTGAAGGATGTGCGCCAGCCGGTGATGGATGATCGCGGTCATGCCGGGATAGCCGATCAGGATCTCCGGAAAATTCCTGGCGGCGGGGTCGCCGACGAAGGCGGCGCGGAGGTCGCTGATGATGAGGCCGCGCACATCCGGAAGCTGCGACGCGAACCGGCGCGTTAACTCAATTGCATCGTCGCGCCGGAAGCCGGCCGTGAGTTCGTCGCCGATAAAGAGGGCTGCGCGGTGGACCTGGTCGCTCAGGCCGTCGAGCGCAGCGCTGAGACGGTTGCCGACGAAATAGTCGATATTCTCGCCGTCGAGGTCGAATTGGCCGTAATGGCGCGGGAACAGCGCCTCCGTCAGGCCGTCCAGGATCGCCTGAAGTGCCTCGCGAGATGGCGCGCGGCGGGCCTCGCCATCCCGGCGGATGCTATGGGTCTCCTCACGGGAGACGCGGAGGGCGGCAACGAGCTGCTCGAGCTGCCAGCGCTTTTGCGTCGGGCTATCGGAATCCCTGTCGTCCGACGGCTCGCGGGGGCGTTCGTGCTTCATGCTGCCTCATCTGACATGTGCCAGCGGAATGCTGATCTCGGCGAGCAGGTCGAGGTCGTAGTCGTGCTTGATCTCGATATACTGCCCGTTCCAGTATACCAATCCCGAGAGCTGGGGCGACAGCTCGAAGCTCAAAAGACTGCCGACGATGATTCCGTGCGAATAGCGCTCGATGATCTCCTCGACCCGGCATTCGACGGTTGCCAGCGAGTTTCCAAGGAGCGGCACGCCTGAGATCCCGGCAGCCCAGGCGATGCCCTCGAAGCGCTGTGGCCCCTTGAGGCGGCCGTTGCTGAAACGGTCCGCCAGATCCTGCTGGTCAGAGCCGAGGATGTTCACGCCGAACGTACCCAAGCGCTCGATCAGCGCAAAAGACGACGCCTGGCGGTTAACGCTGACCAGCACGCGCGGCGGGCTTGCGCTCAGCGAGGTCAGGGACGTGACCGTCATTCCCGTGATGTCGTCGTCGCGACCGGCGGTGATGATGCTGACGCCGCCGGCGAGGCGGCGCATGACCCCGCGGAACTGTTGTTCGATCTCATTACTGTCAGTGACGAGATGGATGTCGGATCTTCCCATATTCGTTCCTCCGTGGGGCGGACCCTCGTGCGCCGGCATGTCCTAGAAGAAGCCCTTTGCCGGCAACGGCGTGCCGTTGATCTCGTGTTCGCCGATCGAACGCGCCTTGTAGGTGGTCGGATTGTGCGAGGAGAGCGTTCGTGCATTGCGCCAGTGACGGTCGAAATTGGTGACCTTCTTGGTCGCCGAGGCGCCGCCGACGTCGAACAGCAGGCTGCCGCCGCGGATCGCGAAATCGTCGGCTATGATCTTGGCCTTGGCCGAAAGCAGCGCAGCGGTGTGCGCGGCCTCCGTTGCGTTTGGCGCACCGGCATCGAATGCGTCGGTCGCGACATCCAGCGCTTCGGCGGCGGCAAGCACGACCGTCTCGGCCGCGAAAGCGCCGCTGGCGATCTGGCCGACCGTCTGCTGCAAAAGCGGATCATCGGTCGGGATTTCGGTTGGGGCATAGTAGAACGTGCGCTTGCGCGAACGCACCAGCGCAGTGGCGTCGCGCAAGGTTGCCCGCGCAATGCCCGCGACGATCGCGGTCAGGAAGAGCTGGGCAAACGTGTTGGAATAGGGGACACCATAACCACCGTCAGGCGTGTCGAAAACGACCTCCTGCCGCTTGACCTTGACGTTGCGGAAGTGGGTCGTGCCGGTCGCGGTGAGCCGCTGCCCGAGGCCGTCCCAATCGTCAACCAGCTCGATGCCCTCGCGCTTGATTGGAACGATCGTTGCTCCGGTCGACCCGGACGGATCGGCGGCGCGGACCAGGACGTAATCCGAGTACAGCGTGCCGGTACTGTAATATTTCGTGCCGTTCAGCAGAAAATCTCCGTTGCTGTCGGGCGTGAACGTCGTGCCCGGGGTCACATTACCGACGCGGGGACTCTCGAGTTCGGTGGTAGCGAGGCCGATGATCGCGCCCCCTGCGACGGCCCTCTGCCATTCGCGGCTCTGATCGTCCTTGGGCGCGCGCACCACGCGCTCGACCACACTGAAATGATTGCGCAGGATATGCGCCACGTTGGCGTCGGCCTCGCCGAGGCGGATGACGAACGTGAAGAGATCACGGATCGTGCTGCCCGCGCCGCCCGCCGCGACGGGAAGTCGCAATGCGCCGAGGCGGGCGCGGCGGATGAGGTCGACGATGTCGAAAGGCAGCACACGGTCGCGTTCCCGCGCGCTCGCGCCCTCGGCGATCTGGTTGAGAAGCGCCTCCAGCTCCGGTGAGTTGGTCTTGAGCGGCTCGGACGTGGTCAGGGAGGGAGCGGATACAGTCTTGTTCATTTGTTGTGGCCTGTTGAAACGGTCTCAGAGCTGCGCGAGGTGATCGGTCACCTTGACCGGTTCGGGCAGAACCTTCCGGGCGACGAGCCAGTCGGCGGCCTTTTGCAGCTCGCCGACGAATTGCTCGTCATTGACGGCGAAGTAGCGGTATTGGCGCTTGAGCGCGATGAATTGGTCGCGGACGGCGTCGCTGTACTTCCCGATCTTCTGCGCGATATATTCGGCCTCCTTGGCATTCTCGGAGATCCATTTGCCTTCGGCACGAAACGCGTCGTTGACGGCGCGCACCAGTGCGGGATTGTCGGTCGCGAATTTGCGGGTCGTGAGATAAGACGTGTAATCGATCTGGAAATCGAGATCGCGTCCTTCCAGAAAGAGGTCGTGCGCCTTGTATTCGAGCCGTGCGATATCGACGCCGGGGCTCCACATCGACCAGGCGTCCACCTTGCCGGAAGCAAGTGCGGGCGCCGCGTCCGGCGGATTGAGATAGACGAACTTCACCGCGGAGCGGTCGACCTTGTGTTTCTCGAGTGCTGCGACCAGCAGGAACTCGCCAAGGCCTGAGCGGTTGACCGCGACCGATTTGCCGACGAGATCCTCGATCCTGTCGATGCCGGAGGCGTCCTTAGCGATGATTGCAGTTGTGCGGGGCTCGTAGACCACGAATTGCGTGAACACCAACGGAGAGCCGGCGATGATCGCGGCCAGTGCCGGCGTGGTGCTGCCGCCAAAACTGAAGTCGGCGCTGCCACCGGTCACCGCCTGCAAGGTCGGCGCATGGTTCGGGAACGGACCGAGCCACTCGACTTTGATACCATCCTTAGCCAGGACCTTCTCGAATTCACCGCGTTCCTTGGCGATCACGTTGAGGCCGCCGAGACCCCAGGTGATGCGTACGGTGTCCGTTGTACGACCGGAGGTGGCATGGGCGAAATCACCGAGGTTTATGCCGGCAAGCGCACCGACGCCGAATGCTGCCGTGCCAAGAAAGCTGCGCCGGGATGGGTTGGCGATCGAGAAGCGAGACATAAGAGCCTTCCGGTAACCTAGTTGATGGAATGAGAGTTCACGCCAAGCTCGCCGAGAAGCTCCGCGCGGGAAATAGTCGGCGATGCGTCGCGCACTGCGCGGTGCTCGAACGCAATTGCACCGTTCCGCATCACCAGGATGCGGTCGGCCAGCGCGATTGCCTCGTCGACATCGTGGGTGACTAGCAGAACACCCGGCTGATGATTGGCGACGAGCTCGCGAACGAGCTGATGCATGCGGATGCGAGTGAGCGCATCCAGTGCGGCAAACGGCTCGTCGAGGAGCAGGAGTTCGGGTTGCTGGACCAGCGCCCGAGCAAGCGCGACACGCTGAGCCTGTCCGCCGGAGAGGTTGCGCGGCCAGTCATCGAGACGGTCGCCGAGGCCGACTTCGGTCAACGCTTCGGCGGCGCGTTCGCGTGCATGCTGCACCCGCAAGCCGAGCGAGACGTTGCGCCAGAGGCTGTCCCACGGCAGCAGCCGATGCTCCTGGAACACGACGGCCGGCCGGCGCGGTGCCACGATGCGTCCACCCTGAATCGAATCGAGGCCAGCGAGCGCGCGCAGCAACGTGGTCTTGCCGCATCCGCTTTCGCCGAGCAGGGCGACGAATTCGCCGCGCTCGATCCGCAGGTTCAGCTTGTCGATGACCACGCGGCTGCCGTAGCTGCGCACGAGGTTGCTGACGACGACCGCCGGGCCAGATTCGAAGGAGGTGCGCGATCGCGGGACAACATGAACGTTCATCGCTGTGCTCCGTAGTTCGGATGCCAAGCGAGCAGGCGGCGTTCGAGGAAGCGTGCGATGGCGTCGGCCGTGACGCCGATCAGCGCGTAGATCAAGATGGTCAGCACGATCACGTCGGTGCGCAGGAATTCACGCGCGTCCATCGCGAGAAAGCCAATACCCGACTGCGCGCCAATGGTTTCTGCCACGACTAGCGCGAGCCACGCCGTTGCCAGCGCGTAGCGGACCCCGGTCAGGATCGACGGCAACGCGCCTGGCAGGATAATCCGGCGGATCAGCTGCAGAGAGCTCAGGCCTTGGACGCGGCCGAGCTCGAGCAGCTTGGGGTCCACCTGTCGAATGCCGAGCACGGTATTGATGTAGATCGGAAACGTGACGCCAAGTGCGACAAGGAAGATCTTTTGCGTTTCGCCGACGCCGAGCCAGACGATGACAAGGGGCAGCACCGCGAGAAACGGAATTGCCCTGATCATCTGGACGCTGCGATCGATTGCTGCTTCCGCGATCCTGGAGAAACCGACGAGAATACCGAGCGTTGCGCCGACCGCGGTGCCGATCACGAATCCTGCCGCCGCTCGCAGCAGGCTGACGCCCAGATCGTTCAGGAGCGTTCCGGTGGTTGCGAGCTTGAAGGCGGTCCAGATCACCTTGCTGGGTGCAGGAAGCACGTGTGGCGAGAGAAATCCCGCCTGCGCCAGCCATTCCCAGACGACGACCAGCGCCACCGGGGCGAGCCATGACAGGAACTGGAGACTGCGCGCGCCAAGCTTGCCTTTCACCGGATCCGGAGCGCGTGCGTTTTCAGCACGTCGCGACGAAGGTCCATCATCCGCGTCAATCGCAGTGCGGTCGATGTCGCTCAGTTCGATATTGCTCAAGACGCGAGACCTCGTTTCACGAACTGCATTCAATGCATGCCGTGTGACGCTAATGACGTGTCGTCTCGGTAAAATGTCCCACGAAATCGGGTCGACAGAAATAGAGCGGTATTTCAATTGTCATCGGCTCCGGAGTGATCCGCTGTCGTCGCGGCGCGGATACGCGACAAAGAAAATCTTTTGCTGTTCGTCTGCTTGATCTTGCGCCACGCGTTGGCGAGAACGCGTGAAGTCAAGGCATTCACGGGAGATCACGATGACGACCGCACCTCTTCGCTTCGGCATCTGGGCGCTGGTGCACGGGCCACGAGCTGCGCATCAGGATCCGGAAGAGCCCTATGATGCCTCCTGGGAGCGCAATCGTGATCTGATTCTTGCGGCCGAGGAGCTCGGCTACGACTCCACATTGATTGCGCAGCACACGATCAATCCGCATCAGGAGGATCTCGACCAGCTCGAAGCCTGGAGCGCTGCGGCAGCGGTTGCTGCGTTGACCAAGCGCATCGAGATCATCGCCGCCATCAAGCCGTATCTCTATCATCCCGTGGTGCTGGCCAAGTTGGCGCTCGGGATCGAGAACATCAGCCGTGGCCGCTTTGCGATCAACCTGGTCAATGCCTGGAATCGGCCCGAGCTGGAAAAGGCCGGGATCGGCTTTCCCGAGCATGACGCGCGCTATGCCTATGGCAAGGAGTGGATCTCCGTAGTGTCCCGCCTGATGGAGGGTGAGCGCCTCAATTTCAGTGGCGATCACTTCAACGTCTCGGACTATGCGCTGCGGCCGACGAGCCTTTATCGCAAGCGCCCACTCATCTATGTCGGCGGCGAATCCGAGCCCGCGCGCGATCTGGTCGCCGCCAATGGTGACGTTTGGTTCATCAACGGCCAACCGCTCGACGACGTCGCCGGCCTGATCGCCGATGTCGCGGCCCGGCCGCGTGGTGCGGCGCCTCCATTGCGTTTCGGCCTGTCCGCCTTTGTCATCGCACGCGAAACCCGGGAGGAAGCGCAGGCTGCCTATGAGCGGTTGCTCAGCCTAGCGGCAAAAGATGCGCCGATGAAGGCGATCCAGAAGCAGAACACGGACCCGAAGGTCGTGATGATGCAGACGATGCAGAAGACGCCGCGGGTCGGCAGCAACGGCGGTACGGCCGCCGGACTGGTCGGCAGTTACGATGAGGTCGCGGCGCGCATCGAGGCGTTCCATGCTGCAGGCATCGAACTCTTCATGCTGCAGTTCCAGCCCTTCGAGGCCGAGATGCGGCGCTTCGCAGAGGAGATCATCCCCCGCGTCCGGGCGCGACAGTCGGACGGGCAGTCCGAGAGGTTCGCCCGGACCCTGGGTTAACTTAGGCCGACGCGACTTCCGGCGCTCGCCTCGCAAAGCGGCTCGGCGGCCGCGGCAGGCCAAAATGGTCGCGCAACGTCGTGCCCGTGTATTCGGTTCGGAACAATCCGCGCTTCTGCAGGATCGGCACAACGGTGTCGACGAAGGTCTCGAGCCCCGTCGGCAGAACATCCGGCATCAGATTGAAGCCGTCGGCCGCGCCTGCCCTGAACCAGGCCTCGATATCGTCTGCGATCTGCTCCGGTGTACCCACGATGATGCGATGACCAACGCCGCCGCCGAGCGCGCGGATCAATTGGCGAACGGTGAGGTTGCCGCGGCGAGCGATATTCACGGTGCCCTGGAACATGGTGTGATTGGCGTTCGCGGGAAGCGGCAACGGATCGGGAAGCGGCTTGTCGAGATCGAGCAAGGCGGGATCGATCTGTAGCGTGCCCGCGAGTCGCGCCAGGCTGTATTCGATCGGAACCAGCTCCCAAAGCTCATCCTGCCGCCGTTTCGCCTCTGCCTCGGTGCCACCGATGACGGTGGCAAGGCCGGGCAAGGTGACGATGGAATCGCCGGAGCGCCCGTAAGCCGCCGCACGCGTGCGCAGATCGCGCGCGTAGGCAACCCCTTCCTCGATCGACTGCGCCAGCGTGAACACCGCTTCCGCACAAGCTGCCGCGAAGTCACGGCCGTCATTGGAACCGCCAGCCTGCACCGTCACTGGCCGTCCCTGCGGCGAGCGCGGCACGTTCAGTGGTCCGGCCACCGAATAATGCGGGCCGCGATGCGCGATCGGATGGACTTTCGACGTATCGACGAACCGCGCGCTCGCCTTGTCGCCGACGAAGGCATCGTCCTCCCAGCTGTCGAACAGCGCGTGGACAACATCAGTGAATTCCTTGGCGCGCTCGTAGCGCGCCTTGTGCTCCAGTGCACCCGTGAGGCCAAAGTTTCGGCTTGAAGCGGCATCTGCGGTCGTGACCGCGTTCCATCCCGACCGACCGCCGCTGGCATGGTCGAGGGTCACGAAGCGGCGCGCGATGTTGTAAGGCTCGTTGTAGGTCGTGGACACCGTGCCGATCAGGCCGACATGCTTTGTCGCGGCGGCGACCGTGGCCAGTATGATGGTCGGCTCCAGCGACGTGAACGACCGGTAGTCGATGCGATCGTTCACGGCCGGCGAGTCCGCCAAGAAGATCGCGTCGAGCTTGCCGCGCTCGGCAATCTGAGCCACCCGTACATAATGACCGAGATCGACGAAGGCGCGCGGGTCGCTGTCCGGCAGCCGCCAGGCCGATGGATAGACGCCGGAGTGAAGCAGGTTGACGTTCAAATGTAATTGGCGTGAAGGCATGGGCATTCCGAAGGTCAGCGTGTGTGCGATCTTGATGTGCAACAGGAGCGAAGGCCGGACATCAAGACCCCGTCGGCGTCCAGATTTTGATCGCCGTGGTGTCGATCTTTACCGGGATCAGGCCTTCGGCATGGAACGCATCGGCAATGCGCTGCTGCTCCGAAAGGCCCGGGCCGGTGACCGCGCCAACCTGATAGGAGCGGTGGCTGTTGGCTTCCTCGACGGTGGTCGCGTCGATGCCCCAGAGCCCGGCAAGCAATGTGGCGGCTTCCTTCGGCTGAGCCTTCACCCATTTTCCGGTCGCCGAGAGCTTTGCGAAGATCACGTTGAGCACCTCGGTATGCTTGTCCGCATAGGCAGCCGATGCGACATAATAGCGCTTGTAGCTCGCAAGGCCGTTGCTGCCATCTGACAGGATCCGGCCCTTCGTCTGGTGAAGGGCGCTGGTCAGGAACGGATCCCATGCGACCCAGGCGTCCACATTGTTGCTGACGAAGGCCGCGCGACCGTCCGCGGGCGATAGATAGGCGGGTGTGATGTCCTTGAAGCTGAGTCCGGATTTCGCCAGTGCTGCGAGAAGCAGGTAATGGCTGCCGGCGCCCTTGGTCACGGCGACCTTCTTGCCTTTGAGCTCAGCGATGGTCTTGATGGTCGAAGAGTCCGGAATCACGATCGCCTGCGCCGCCGGCGAGGCGGCTTCCTCCGCGACATAGGCGAGCTTGGCGCCCGCCGCTTGGGCGAAGATCGGCACCGTGTCGGCGACGTCGGCGCCGAAATCGATGCTGCCGATGTTAATGGCCTCAAGCAGCGGCAAACCGCTGGTGAATTCGTGCCATGAGACTGTGATGCCGAGTGGCTTCAACGCTTTCTCAAGCTCACCGTTCATTTTCAGGATCGCCGTCAGCGTCGAGGATTTTTGGTAGCCGATGCGGATCTCCTCGGACATCGCAGGCCGAACGGTCGCGATTACAAAGAGGCTGAGCGCAGCCGCGGCGAGGATCCGCATGCGGGACGTGAGATAAGACATGAAGAATTGTCCTGAGGCTGAGCCGCTTTCGGCGGCGCGTTGTCACAGCAGCAAGCCCGCAATGTGTGGGTAAAGCAGCTCGCCTTGCAATTTCAAGGTATGGCTCGACAGGGAACGAACTTTCTCCCGCTGGTTTCGATGCGAGAACGGCTTTCCCCTGCGGCAAAGCCGCGGCGGCGAGCAGCGCTATTCGGCAGCGTCAGAATGGAACGAACTCTTTGACGGCAGATGCCGGAAACCCGCGCCGGGATGCGTCGCATGCAGCCGCGGACCACGTCCCGGGAACAACTTTTCGCGCAGCGTGCCGTCGCGATAGGCGGTCTTGTAGACACCGCGCGATTGCAGCTCCGGCACCACGAGATCGACGAAGGCGTTCAGCGATTCTGGCGCCACCAGGCGGAACAGGTTGAAGCCGTCGACGTCGGTCTCGTCAGCCCAGGCGATCAGCTCGTCGGCGACATCCTGGGGCGAACCAACAGCAAAGGGCGACCGGGCGCCGGCGCGGCTCAATCTGGCGAGGTCTCCGACATTAACGGGCCGCTCGCTTCGCACCGTAAAATTCTCGACCATCGACTGGATGGCGTTGCTCTCGACATATGCGATCGGTTGGTCCGGCCGATAGGTCGAGAAGTCGATGCCGGTCCAGCCCGACAGCAAGGCGAGCTGGCCGGTCTGGTCGACATGCCGCGCATAGTCCTCGAGCAGGTCATGTGCTTCGGCCCGCGTCGGCGCCACGATCACGGTCGCGCCGGCGAACAGGCGGATATCGTAGGGATCGCGGCCGTAGGTCTTCGCGGCTTCTCGTATCTCGCGGACAGCGCGGGCCAGGATCGGCTTGGTCTGGCCATTAAGAAAGATCGCTTCCGAATGCTGGGAGGCGAAGGCACGGCCGCGTTTCGAGGTGCCCGCCTGATACAGCAGCGGCGTCCGCTGCGGTGAAGGTTCGGCGAGATGGATGCCGTCGACCTTGAAATAGGGGCCGTCATGCAGCACTCGATGGAGCTTTGCGGAATCGGTAAAGATGCGGCTGCCGCGATCGCGGCGGACGGCGTCGTCTTCCCAGCTTCCTTCCCACAGCTTGTAGGCCGCGGTGAGAAAGTCCTCCGCGGCGTCATAACGGTCATCATGCGCGCGGCCGGCCGGAAGGCCCATGCCGCGCGCACCGCTGTCAAGATAGCCGGTGACGATGTTCCAGCCGATCCTGCCCTTGGTAAGATGATCGAGCGTCGAGAATGTGCGAGCGAGTTGATACGGATGCTCGAAGGTCAGGTTTGACGTGATACCAAAACCAAGATGTTTGGTGACGAGCGCCATCGCGGAGACCAGCAGGGTTGGATCTGCATTGGGAAGCTGGACCGCATGCCGAGCCGCGGCCTCGGCGTTGCCGCCATAGACGTCGTAGACACCAAATACGTCCGCCAGAAAAATGCCGTCGAGCAGTCCGCGCTCCGCTGTCTTGGCATAGTCGACCCAATAATCGAGCGTGTTGTAGTCGATCGACGTATCTCGTGGATGCGACCACAGGCCAGCCCAATTGTGGCTCGGTGCGGTCATGTTGAAGGCGTTGAAGCGCAGCTCGCGCGGTCTCGTCATGGTTCCGTCCGATCATTCGCAAAAAGCGCATCCGCCTCGCGCGACGAATATTTAACATCTTGCGCGAGCGAGTTTGTTTCCAATTCGACGACGGCTTGGAAAGAAACGCATTACGAAGCTGCAATGACGCAGCACGCGCATCGCTATTTTCCTGAAGCGCTCGACAGCCGTAGAATCCGCCCGCATCATTTTCGTCGACAAGCACCGCTTGCCGCGCAAGACGCGCGCTCTCGAGATGAAAAAGGGAATGACAGATGGCGTTGGAGACCCGGAACTTCGAGACGCTCGCGTTGCACGGTGGATCGTACCGCTCCGACCCCGCCACGGGCGCGGTAGCTGTTCCGATCTATCAGACCACGTCGTTCCAGTTCGAGAACGCCGATCATGCCTCGCGCCTGTTCGCGCTCGAGCAACTCGGTCCGATCTACACTCGTATCGGCAATCCGACCCAGCAGGCATTCGAGGATCGGCTTGCTGCACTCGAGGGTGGGGCGGCCGCCCTCGCAGTGGCCTCCGGACAGACGGCTTCCGCCTTCGCGATCTTCAACATCGCCCAGGCCGGCGACAACATTGTGTCGTCGACCGATCTCTACGGCGGGACGTGGACGCTGCTGTCGCAAACCCTCAAGCAGTTCGGCATCGAGGTGCGTTTCGTCGATCCCGCCGATCCCGAAAACTTCCGCCGCGCGACCGATGCGAAGACGCGGGCCTATTTCGGCGAGACGCTCCCGAATCCCAAGCTGAACGTATTCCCGATCAAGGAGGTCGCGGACATTGGCCGATCGCTCGGCGTGCCGCTGATCCTCGACAACACGGCCTCGCCACTGATCGCTCGGCCGTTCGAGCACGGTGCCGCGGTGGTGGTCTATTCGACCACGAAATATATCGGCGGACACGGCACGGCGATCGGCGGCGCCATCGTCGATGGTGGCAATTTCGACTGGGCCGCGCATGCAGAGCGCTTTCCGCTGCTGAACAAGCCGGACGAAGCCTATCACGGCGCGATCTGGACCGAGGCTGCGAAGCCGCTCGGCCCGATCGCCTACATCCTGCGTGCCCGCGTCAAGCTGCTGCGCGATCTCGGCGCTTCGATCGCGCCGCAGAACGCCTTCCAGTTCATCCAGGGCCTTGAGACCTTGCCGCTGCGCATCCGCCAGCACAATGAGAATGCAGTGAAGGTCGCGAACTTCCTCGCTAAGCATCCTTCGGTCTCGCACGTGATCTTCCCTGGCCTGCAAAGCGGCGAGAACCGGCGCAGGGCCGACGCTTATCTGAAGGGCGGTTTTGGCGGCCTCGTCGGCTTCGAGCTGAAGGGCGGGGTTGAGGCCGGTCGGCAGTTCATCGATGCTCTGAAGTTGTTCTACCATGTCGCCAACATCGGTGACGCGCGATCGCTCGCGATTCATCCGGCGTCGACGACACATCAGCAGCTCAGCCCGGCCGAGCAGCTCGCCGCCGGCGTCACGCCCGGTTACGTCCGCCTCTCGGTGGGAATCGAGCATCCCGACGATATCCTGGCGGATCTCGATCAGGCGCTGGCACATGCCGGTGCCGGCGCACGCAAGGCCGCGTGAGGCACATCTCCTGAATTGACACGGGAATTCGAGACAATGAAGATCCTTCGTCGTACCGTACAGGCCGCCGGGCTCTGGCTTGCGTTCACAGCGGCGGCCTTGGCGGGCGAGCCGCTGAAGATCGCCACAAGCGCCGGCCCGGTCGGACAGCTTGCGTCCTTTGCCGCCAAACTTGCCAAGGACAAGGGGCAGGACGTCAAGATTGTCGAGCTGTCGGACTGGGTGGCGCTGAACGAGGTCGTGAACAGCGGCGAGGTCGATGCCAACCTGTTCCAACATGCGACCTATCTCGCACTTCAGAACAAGCAGCGCGGCTTCAATCTTGTCCAGGTTGACAAGGTCGGCGTAATCGCGCCGGTCGGCCTGTTCTCCAAGAAGATCAAGAAGCTCGACGAGATCAAGTCCGGCGACAGCGTCGCCATCCCGAACGAGCCGCTCAACGGCGCCCGCGGCTTGATCCTCCTGGAGCGTGCCGGCCTGATCAAGCTGACGCCGGGCAAAGGCTTTTCCGTCAGCAAGTTCGACATCATCGAGAACCCGAAGAACCTCAAGATCGTCGAGTTGGACCGGGCCCAGACCTATCGTTCGCTCGACGACGTAACGTTGGCACTCGTCAACATCACCTACCTCATTCCAGCCGGAGGCGATCCGAAGTCTGCTCTGATCATCGACCGCACCGTCGACGAGGGGCTGGTACTGCGCTTTACGGCGCGGCCGGACAAGAAGGACGATCCGCGCCTGAAGGCCTTCATCCAGGTCTTCAACTCGCCCGAGGTGAAGCAGTTCATCGAGGAGAAGCTGCCCGCATTCATCCCCGCCGGGTTCAGCAGCTGAGCGCACGCGGCACGCAAGGATATTCCGCCATGATCTATGTCGTCGACGTCGATCACAAGAGCCTTGCTTTCTCGGCCAAAAGCGCGGCGCAGGCTGCTCAGATCGTTCGTTCGACAAGATTTGCACGGGCGGTCGGGCAGTCTTGCCCGCATCTGAAGACCTCTAACCACCAGCCGCGTATCGCGACGGTTCAGGAGCGTGTCGTCTTCCACGACATCTCGGCCGAGTTCGCAGAGGCCGCAGCTGACATCCTGGTTGCCCGTATCGGGTAGCCGTTTCAAGCAAACTATCGAATAGGAGATCGTCAATTATGATGCGCCGTTTGTTCCTCGTGATGGCCGCTCTTGCTCTGTTCATCGCGCCGGCCTCCGCGGATCAGAAGAGCAAGGTTGGAATTTCTGGCGGCGATTCCGAGATCATCTGGGCCAAGGTCAAGGAAATCGCCGCGAAGGACGGTCTCGACGTTCAGGTTGTCGTCTTCAACGATTATCTCCTGCCCAATGCCGCGCTCGACGCAGGCGATCTTGATGCGAATGCTTTCCAGCACAAGCCGTTCCTGGACAATCAGATCAAGACACGCGGCTATAAGATCGTCGCGGTCGGAGAGACCATCGTCGCGCCGATTGGTCTTTATTCCCGCAAAGCGAAGTCGGTCGCCGAGATCAAGGAAGGCGCTTCGATCGGCATCCCGAACGATCCGTCGAACGGCGGCCGCGCCTTGCTGTTGCTTCAGGCGCAGAAGCTGATCGAACTCAAGGACGGGGTCGGGATCTTGCCGACCGCGCTCGATGTGACCGGCAATCCGAGGAAGTTGAAGATCCGCGAGATCGACGCCGCCCAGCTGCCGCGTAGCCTGGATGACGTCGATGCCGCCGTCATCAACACCAACTACGCCGTGCCGGCCGGCCTCATCCCGGGCAAGGATTCCATCGCAATCGAATCTTCGGTCAACAATCCGTACAACAACTTCATCGCCGTTCGCGAGAAGGACAAGGATGCGCCTTGGGTCGCGACGCTGGTGCGGGCCTTCCAGAATGACACGATCCGCCAGATCATCAGAGACAAGCTGCCGGGGCAGATCCCGGCTTTCTGAGCCGGTGTGAGCTCAAGGCCCTGAAATCAATCCGGAGGCGAGCGATGACGAATCTACCCAAACGCGCCGAAAAGCTGTCGAGTTCGGCAGGGTCTGTTGTGTTCGATGCGGATGTGCTGGTGCTCGGCGGCGGGCCTGCCGGCACCTGGGCCGCGATCAGTGCCGCGGAACACGGCGCGCGCGTCGTACTTGCGGACAAGGGATTTTGCGGCACGTCCGGCGCGACCGCTGCCGCCGGCACCGGGGTCTGGTATGTCGACCCGGCTCCCGAACGTCGCGAGGCCGCGATGGCGAGCCGCGAGAAGCTCGGCGGCCATCTCCAGGACCGTCGCTGGATGACGCGGGTGCTGGACCAGACCTACGCGCAGAGCAACCAACTCGCGGATTGGGGTTATCCCTATCCCGCCGACGAAGACGGCAAGCCACAGCGCAATTCGCTCCAGGGTCCGGAATACATGCGCTTGATGCGCAAGCGGACGAAGCAGGCGGGCGTCACCATTCTCGATCACTCGCCGGCGCTTGAGCTCTTGGTGGACGAGAACGGCGTAGTCGCTGGCGCCGCTGGTCAGCGACGGCAGAAAGGTGACCGTTGGGTGGTCAACGCCAAGGCTGTCGTGATCGCTACGGGCGGATGCGCTTTCCTCAGCAAGACGTTGGGCTCGAACGTGCTGACCGGCGACGGCTATCTGCTGGCGGCCGAGGCCGGTGCCGAATTCACCAGCATGGAGTTCTCGAACGCCTACGCGATCTCGCCCGCTTTTGGCTCCGTGACCAAGACGCTGTTCTACAGCTGGGCGAGTTTCACCGACGAGCAGGGCAGCGTCATTCCGGGCGCGTCGTCCAAGGGCGGCCGCTCGGTCATTGCGCGCGCTCTGCGCAAAGGCCCGGTCTACGCGCAGCTGGACCAAGCTGACGACAACACGCAGCAGCACATGCGGGTATCGCAGCCGAACTTCTTCCTGCCGTTCGACCGTACTGGCATCGATCCGTTCGCGCAGCGCTTCCCGATCACGCTTCGGCTCGAGGGGACGGTGCGCGGCACGGGCGGCTTGCGGATCGTCGACGACAGCTGCGCGACCACTGTTCCCGGACTCTATGCCGCGGGTGACGCGGCCACCCGTGAGCTGATCTGCGGAGGCTTCACGGGCGGTGGCAGCCATAACGCTGCCTGGGCGATGTCATCAGGGTATTGGGCCGGTCAGGGCGCCGCGGAATTCGCCCATCAACTCGGCACCACGGGTGGGCGTCAGGCTTTTCGGCGCGGCACCGTCGCTCTTCGCGCCGGCAATGTGCGACCGCTTCAGGCCGGCACGCTGGCCCGGAACGTTCAGGACGAAGTGTTTCCGTACGAGCTGAATTATTTCCGCGAAGCCGGGCGGCTCGGCGAGGCGTTATGGCGTCTGGATGGCTTCTGGTCCGAGGCCTCGCATGCCGGCGCCCCAGACGAGCGGGATCTCCTGCGCGCACGCGAGGCCGCGGCGATGCTCGCAACGGCGCGCTGGATGTATCGCAGCGCGCTGGCGCGGCAGGAGAGCCGGGGCATGCATCGCCGCGACGATTATCCCGAGCAGGACGATCGCTATCGCCACTACGTGACGACGGGAGGGCTCGATGAGGTTTGGACCGCGGCCCGCCCGCTGAACGCCTCTCATTACGCGGAGGCTGCCGAATGATCGAGGTCATCGATGCCGAGCGCTGCACGTCCTGCGACATTTGCGTCAACGTGTGCCCAACCAACGTCTTCGACAAGACCGACGGCATTCCGGTGATCGCGCGTCAAAACGATTGCCAGACGTGCTTCCTGTGCGAGCTCTACTGCCCCGAAGATGCGCTGTTCGTCTCGCCATTTGCCGAAGCGCCGCAACAGATCGACGTGGCCGCTTTGAAGGAAGCCGCGATGCTCGGTAGCTATCGGCGCGCGGTCGGCTGGGCTGATGAGAGCCGCCACTTGCGCGATGCGGACCGGAGCTACCGACTGTTCGGGCACTAAGGGTCGAGCTATCGCTCCCGTCGTGGAAGTCGGCAGCAAGTAGGAGATATTGATGGCATCGCATCAAAACGGAGCTTGGTCGCGCCGCAGCATGCTGGGTTTGGCGCGCCTTGTCGGCACGACAGCATCCTTTGGGCTGATGCAGGCGGCTCGCGCCTTTCCGGCCTTCGGCGTTGGTCCGGTCGATCCCTTGAGCGATGCACCGATCTGCAAGGTTGCGGCGACAGACGATGCCGCGAAGGGGCCTGCGCGCCACATCCGTTTCGCCTATAACGGCACCGGAATTTGCACGGCGGCCGTACCGGTCGCGCTGCATCTGGGATTCTTTGCGCGCCACAATCTGGACGTCGAATTCCTTCAGCTCGCAGGCAACACCGATCAGATGCTCCAGGCGCTTGCAACCGACAAGGCCGATGCGGGATCGAGCATGCTGCTCAACTGGCTGAAGCCGCTGGAGCAGGGCATCGATGTTAAGCTCACGACGGGGCTGCATGGCGGCTGTACCCGTCTGTTCGTAGGCAAGGACTCCGGTTTCAAGGACCTCAAAGACCTCAAGGGCAAGACCATCGGCGTTTCCAGCATTTCCGGCCCGCCACGCAACTTCTTCGCAATCCTCCTGTCGGACAACGGCCTCGATCCGCAGACTGACGTGCAGTGGCGTGAATTCCCGGCGGATCTGCAACTGATTGCGCTCCAGCGCGGAGAAATTCAGGCCATCGCCGATTCCGATCCGAATGCCTGGCTCACCGAAAAGCGGGCCAATGGCGACATCGTCGAGATCGCGTCGAACCTGAGCGGCGACTACGCCAGTCTGTCGTGCTGCACCCTCGGGGTACGCAGCTCGCTCTGGGCTGCGGATCCGGCGACGGTGAAGGCGCTGACCGTGGCAATCCGGGAAGCGGCGCACCACGTCGCCGAACACCCCGACGATGCTGCCGAAGTATTTGCGCCCTATACGCCGAAGGTTGCGGTCGCCGATCTCGCCGCGATGCTGCGCAGCCATACCCACGGCCATCATCCCTCGGGCGCCGCTCTGCGGCAGGAAGTGGTCAAGATCACTAGCGACCTGAAGCGCGCAACGATCATCAAACCGAACACGGATCCGGTAAAGCTTGCCAATCGCGTGGTCGTCGATGTCGAAGCTTGAAAATGGATCTGAGAGCGGGACTGCTGCCCGAAGCGCAGTTCAGAGAAGGTCTGTCCTGCCTCGCCGAAATTTACAGGGTCCGCGTTGTTTTGTTTGACGACGGCTTGTCGGCCTCAGCGGCCGAACTACGATATCGACCATTGCAATCGAAAGCGGATCGGAAACAGTGACTGAGGTGACAAATTCGGCACGGATCATCGATCTGGCGGCCTATCGATCGCAGCGGAGCAGGCCCCAAGCTTCGGCCTCGCCAGCAACCGGTTTCACCACCGGCCCCTTCGCAACCGGCGCCCCGATGCCGCTCTGCTGGTTTTGGCCGACCTGGGTCTGGGTGCCGATGCCCGTGCCGGCGATGTCACCTGTGCGCTGGGATGCTTCATGAGCGGCGGGCACGTCGCTTCGTCGCCGGACACGAACGCATCATCCTCCACTGATCTCGACCTGCCAGCCGTGCTTGGACGCAATTTGCGACGACTGCGGACCAGCCGCGGTCATTCGCTCGAGCGGCTCGCCAAGCAATCTGGCGTCAGCCGGGCCATGCTCGGGCAGATCGAGACAGGCAAAAGCGTGCCCACGATCGCGCTCTTGTGGAAGGTCGCTAGTGCACTCCACGTGCCCTTCGCCAATCTGCTCCAGACTGAAGTGCCGCGTGGCCCGAAAGTCCTGCGCCGTAGCGATGCCAAGTTGCTGACATCCAGCCAGGGACAGTTTACGTCCCGCGCGCTGTTTCCTTTCGATGGCGATCATCAGGTCGAATTCTACGAGCTTCGAATCGGCCCGCTGCACCGTGAGGCGGCGGAGCCGCATGCGCCGGGTACACGCGAGAATCTGTTCGTCGCCAAAGGGGTGGTCGAGATCACGGCCGGATCGGACAAGCCGCAGACGTTGACCGAGGGCGATGCGGTCCTGTTCGAGGCCGACGTACCGCACGTCTACAAGAACCTGGTGACCGATGAAGCGGTGCTCTACCTCGTGATGACTTACGCCGAGAGCCCCTCCTGAAAAGCAAAAGGGCCGGCGCAAAGGCCAGCCCTTCGAGAATTCGCTCGCGAAAGCGATCAGGCAGCCTTCATCGGCATGCACATCATCATCATGCCGCCGCAGCACATCATCATGGGCATGCCCATCTGCATCATGCTCATCATGCTCTCGCAGCACTTCATGAACATGTCCTTCATGGCGGGATCCATGGGCATCATCTCGCAGGTCATGCCGGCCGGCGTCATGGTGCACTTCACCTGGCAGGGCATCATCATCGGCATGCCCATGCCCATCATGTTCATCATCGGCATCATGCCGCCGCTCATGGCGGGGTTCATCATGCCACCCATCATCATCGGCATCGGCATCATCTGCATCGCGGTGTTCATTGTCATTCTCCAAAGGCTGGAAGCAGGAAGCACTCATTTGCGCTGTGATTGGAGATAAAGTTATCTGCCAATAATGTGAATCGCGAAATGTTTTCGCTGTTCGCTTTCATCCAACAAAATGGAAGTGATACGCGAGCCGTGATCCGGCTTGCGATCCATAACGGAAATGTATCCGTTATATTGGAGACCCTCGCGCGGCGTCCGCCGGCCAAAATCCGGAAAGCTCGATGTCGCCGATTCCCGTCCGCGGAGAAGTCTGTTCTCCGCCGAAACGTCTATCTTGCCGATGTCGGCGCCGACGGCACGAGTCGTTTGCGGCGCGTCTCGAAAAGAGTTTTGCGTTTCATTGACCTGCGCGGCGCTGCGCCCAAACATGCCACAAGTTCGCCCGCTTCTGCATCCGGTTTTGATCCGGTGCCGGGAAGGGGCTGTGCTCTTGCCCGGAGGCAGAAGGTGGTTTCGTCGTCGCTTGAAGAGATGTCGCTGACGGCTGACGTGTTGATCGTCGGCGGCGGCATGGCGGGCGCCTGGGCGGCGACATCTGCGGCGCAGGCCGGAGCTAAGGTTGTCCTAGCCGACAAGGGTTATTGCGGCACGAGCGGTGTCACGGCCGCCGCGGGCCCCGGCCATTGGTGGGTGCCGCCGGATCCTCCCGCGGCGCGCGATGCTGCCGTCGCCAATCGTATCACCGCCGGTCTTGGCCTGGGTGAAGCGGAGTGGATGTACCGCATCCTCGACCAGACCTGGCGCACGCTGCCGACGCTTGCGCCGTACTACAAATTCGGCGTCGATGACGAGGGGCGCGTGAACCATCGCGCGGTACGTGGGCCGGAATATATGCGTGCCCTGCGCCAGCAGGTGCTCGGCCACGGCGTCACCATTCTGGATCAATCGCCTGTGGTCGAGCTACTGGCGCGTTCCGATGGATCGATCGGGGGCGCGCGCGGCCTGCGACGGCAGGACGGCGGCCGCGCCTATCTGGTCGAGGCCGGTGCCGTGGTTCTCGCGGCGGGCGGCACCAGCTTTCTGTCGCACCTCCTGGGGTCGCAAACCAACACCGGCGACGGTTATCTGATGGCGGCCGAGGCGGGCGCAGAGTTGTCCGGCATGGAATTCACCGCCGCCTACACCATTGCGCCCGCGCATTCGACGATGACGCGGAGCATGGCCTATTCCTTCGCGACTTATTACGATTTCGACGGGCGCGAGCTGGATCTGCCCTTCGGGCCCGACCAGACTATTCGTCTGGCGCGGGCGCTGCAACGCGGGCCAGTTTACTGTTCGTTGCATCGTCTGCCTGATGACATCAAGGCGCGGATGCATACGATCTCGCCCAATGTGCCATTGGTGTTCGACCGTTGGGGCGTCGATCCCTATCGCGATCGCTTCGAGGTGACCCTGCACAATGACGGCACCATCCGCGGCATCGGCGGCGTGCGCGTGCATGATACGGATGGCACGACATCGGTGCCGGGATTGTTCGTCGTCGGCGACAACGCGTCGCGCGAGAAGGTCGCGGGCGCGATCTCGGGTGGCGGCAACGTCAATTCGGCCTGGGCGCTGTCGTCAGGTGTATTTGCGGGGCGCGCCGCTGCGGGTGTGGCTCGCGGCGTGGGCCGGCGAACCGATAAGCTTCGGCCGCTCGGCCGTGCCGGGCTGCGTCCGGGCGGGCGATCTGAGACGGTCGATGTTGCCGCAATTCGAAGCAAGGTGCGGGCCGAGATGCATCCGTTCGACAAGAACTTGTTCCGCACCGGACCCGGGCTTGCCGCGTCGTCGTGCGTGCTCGAGGATCTCTGGCGCGAGGTGGCGGATCACGGGCATGCGGGCACCGTCGCCTTGCGCGAAGCTGCGGCGCTGGGAGCGAGCGCGCGATGGTCGGTCGCTACGGCGGCAGTGCGCAACGAGAGCAGGGGACTTCACCGCCGCGAGGATTATCCCGCTCAGGATCCCGGATTGGGCGCGCGCCTGCTGAGCAGCGGACTGGATCGCATCGAGGTTTCGCTCGACCGTCCATCGGCGGCGGCGCGGCCCGGTCAACTCGAGGTCGTGTGATGATCGAGCTCATCGTCTCTGACCGCTGCACTGATTGTGGCGCATGCATCGAAGTCTGCCCTGCCAACGTACTCGATCCCGGTCGCAACGGCCGGCCGATTCTGGCGCGCGTGGAGGATTGCCAGACCTGCTTCATGTGCGAGCTTTACTGTCGCGCAGATGCGATCTATGTCGCGCCCGATTGCGACCGCCGCGTTGCCGTCAGCGAGGCGGATGTGCTGGCATCCGGCCGTCTCGGCCAATATCGCAAGCACTCCGGCTGGGACGAATGGGTGGAGCAGTTTCCCAACGAGCAATGGTTGATGGAGACCGTATTCCGCCGCGCCGGCGAGGCCGCGGTGCAAGCAAAGGCGGCGCGCGTGGTCGGCGACAAATAGCGCAGCCGCGTGCAGAGACGAATTCTCTTGCTGTCCCGAGTCCCATCATCCTGTTGTTGCCCGATGCCAATGATCTTTGAAAAGACTATCTTGCATCGAGCGCCTAGCATGTCCGCATCAAAGCCATCATGAACCGCGTGACATGAACACTCCTCGCATTGAAAACAAGCGTGCATCCGCCAGCGTGCGATCGCCCATCATCGTCAACCAGCTCGGCCCGGAGGTGCGCGCGGCCCTGACCAATCACTGGTCACGTCCGCTGATCATCGATCATCCCGCCGATCGCCCGGCATGGGACGTCCCACCAGAAGCCGATGTGCTGCTGACGCGGCCGTTGGCGGGCTGGAACAAGGCGCCCGGCGAAAAGCCCGCGGGCTGGCCGTTTGGACTGCGCTGGATCCAGACGGCATCGACCGGCATCGACTTCTTTCCGACGTGGCTGCTTGACGGGCCCGTGGTGACGGTCGGTCGCGGCATCTCCGCCGATCCGATCGCCGAATACGTGGTTGCGGCAATTCTCGGCTTCGAAAAGCGCATCCACGCCATCCGGCCGCGCAACCGCGCGGACTGGAAGATCTCGCCGCTGGGCTCGGTCAGCGGCAAGACGATCGGCATCGCAGGTTTCGGTGCGATCGGTCGTGCCGTCGCCGAGCGGATCAAGCCGTTCGACGTCAATATCAGAGTTTTGCGGCGCTCAGCGTGGCCTTACGTTCTGCCCGGGATCCAGCCTGTCGACAGTATCGAGCAGCTGGTCGAAGTCTCCGATCATCTCGTCCTGGCGTTGCCGGCAACAACGAAGACCGCGGGCCTGATCAATGCCGACGTGCTGGCGCGAGCCAAGAAATCGCTGCATCTGATCAACGTCGCGCGTGGCAAGATCATCGATCAGAAAGCGCTTCTGCAAGCGCTCGACGACGGACGGATCGCTGGCGCCACGCTCGATGTCACGGATCCGGAGCCGCCGCTCGATGGCGATCCTATTTATGACCATCCCAAAATCGTCCTCACCCCGCACGTCTCGTGGACCGGCGGCGAAGACGTCAAGCGGCTGGCCGACAAGACACTCGTCAATCTCGACGCCTATGCGCATGGCGTGGCGCTGGCCGATGTGTTCGACAAGACCCTCGAATACTGAAAAGGAACTGCAACAATGAACAAGGTCGTCGAGAAGCCCAAGAAATATTCCCTGGTCGAGCGCACGCCGGCCGCGACGTTCGAGGAGGAGAGGCTGCACCGCAAACAGCGCCTTGCCGCAACGTTCCGTTTGTTCTCACGCTATGGTTTCGATCAGGGCCTTGCGGGCCACGTCACCGTGCGTGATCCGGAGTTCCCCGAGCGGTTCTGGATCAACCCGCTGTCGAAGCATTTCAGCCAGATCAAGGTGTCGGATCTGCAGCTCGTCGACCACGACGGCAACATCCTGATCGGCGACAAGCCGATCAACCAGGCCGGCTTCGTGATTCACTCGGCGATCCATGCCGCGCATCCCGAGGTAATCGCCGCTGCCCATACCCATTCGACCTACGGCAAGGCCTGGTCAGCGCTCGGCCGGCTCCTTGATCCTTTGACGCAGGACTCCTGCGCCTTCTACGAGGATCACGTATTGTTCGATCCCTTCTCCGGCGTCGTGCTCGAGGCTGAGGAGGGCCGCAGGATCGCGCAGGCGCTGGGATCGAAGAAGGCGGCGATCCTGCAAAATCACGGCCTGCTGACGGTGGGGCCGACCATCGAGGCTGCGGCCTGGTGGTACATCGCGATGGACAATGCCGCGCGCGCCCAGTTGCTGGCCGAGGCCGCCGGCACGCCAAAGCCGATCCCGCACGAGGTTGCCAGCCTGACCTCACGGCAGGTCGGCACACACAAGGGCGGCTATTTCAGCTTCCAGCCGCTGTGGGACTGGATCACCGAGGCCGAACCGGACCTGTTCAACTAGGCCGTGATCCGAAAGATCTGCCGGGCGAACGGCTCGCCAGGCGCACCATAGCCGACTGGTTCGGCGACAGGCGAACCTATGGCGATCTGACGAAGCGCACTGAGATGGTTCAAGGAAGCGGGATCGAAACTACAAATGGACCGTTGGAAGTGGTAGGATAAAGGTCGGCCGCATCATGGGCGACCGTTGCCGGTATTGGAGAAGCCAACGATGCCTCCTCTTGATACTGCGGTGATCGTTCTTGCCGGCATCGCTTTTCTTGCAGCTTTCGTAAATGGCGCGCTCGGCTATGGGTTTTCCTCGCTCACCGTGCCGGTGGCTCTCGTTTTCTATGCAAATCGCATCCTGAATCCCGCCGTCGTCCTGGTCGAGGTGGCCACCAACTTCTACGTTCTGTCCATCAATCTGAACGGCGTGGCAGCTGTATGGAAGAGGGTATTTCCAATCATTGCCGGGCTCGTGCCCGGCATCGGACTAGGAGCCTTGCTTCTCACTACGGTTCAGCCGGGCTGGATCAAACTCGGGACCTACGCACTCATTCTGCCCCTCATCCTGGTTCAGGCAGCCGGTTTTCGGAGGCCAATTCGGCAGACATGGTGGGTTGGTCTTCCCTTTGGAACGGCGCTGGGCATCCTGTATTCCGTCACCACCATCTCGGGACCGCCGCTGGCAATGCTGTTCAACAACCAGGGTCTGGTCAAAACCGAGTTCCGGGCCGGTCTCGCATTGGTTCGCGTGGCCGAGTCGAGCGTGACCGCCATCGTCTATTACCAGCTTGGCCTGTTCACGGCTGAAAGCGGCGACATCTTATGGGTGCTTGTTCCCTGCGTTGCGGTTGGAGTACCGCTTGGCGCCTATGTCATCCGCCACCTGGATGCGGAGACGTTTCGTCGGATGTGCATGAGCTTTGATGCGTGGGTCGTCGGATTCGGTTTCTCGCGCGTGTTGATCGAGCTGAATTTGCTGGAAAGCCCCTGGGCCTATGTCGTCCTGGTCCTCACATTTTTGATCGACGGCTATTTGCTGTACATGTTTTTCACGCGGAGAGCAGCCACAAGGCGATCGCAACGAACTTTGCTTGCGCCCGGCGCTCAGAGTGGACCGGATAGTCGCATCGCTTCGGACATGACTGAATCTCCCTACGATCCGCTTGCTCGGTTCAACACCGACCTCGGTTACGTTGTGGCGATCCTGGCTCTCGCCATGCTGGTCTTTGCAGTTTTGCCTCCAAGTCGTTGGCCATAGTGCGCTGTTAGTTGCGGATCGCGCATGCGATGCAGACTACGAAACACTCGCGAACATTCGTCAAGCTCGCGTCACGCCCGACGAGTATCGCTCCCCGAGCCGGGCAGCAAGCTCTGCGCATTGCTGCCTGATATCGGGAACGGCGATGATCTCCCAGAACGCGGCTCGCGTGAGTGGGCCGATGGCGTAGAGACGGCGCGATGGGGAACCATGTGCATCGACGATCGCGCAGTCCGGCGTGACCTCGATGCCGATGCGCAGTGGGTCGATGCGCGCAAGGCCGTTGTCGAACAGGCTGCGCACCGCCGGGTTGTTGCTGGCGCCCGGATCCTTCACGATCCCCGTACAGTCCACGATCGCGCCGACTTGAAGCTCCGAGAGCTCGCTCTGGCCGCGCCTGCGATAGCTGACGCTCACGCCTCCTTGGCTCGGCGCAACGGAGGCGATCTTGCCGGGGATAACGGTCAGCCGCCCGGTCGCCAGTGCCTCCGAAATCCGGGTCTCCACCTCAGGCGCCGTGCGATGGCGATGGACGTCCCACCAGGCGCGGGCATGCTCCAGGAATCGGCGTCGCGACTCCAGCGGCAGCTCCTGCCAGAGCCGCTGGGTGTGGGGCCTGATGGCGTCGATCGCGCTACGCCAGTCGCCACCCTCGGCAACATACGCTTCGATCCGGCGGCGAAACCAGTGCAACAGCGCGCCGATCCGGGCTCCGAATGGAATCTCGCTCTCGGCGAGACGCATCGGATCGATGCGGCGATGGGCTCTCGGCAGCAGTCCGCGCCGGGACAGGGCGATGATCCGCCCTTGGTGCCCGTGGCGCAGCAGCGACAGCACGTAGTCGACCATCGAGAGACCGGTGCCGAGGATCAGCATGGTTGCGTTGCTGTCGATGCCGGCGCCGACCGGGGCGATCCACGGGTCGATTTGACCCGGCAGGCGCGAAGCTGCGGCGTCGTGGCCGGTCGCGAGAATGGCAATGGTGCCGGTGAGTTGCGTTCCGTCTGCCAGCGCTACCGTGACGCTGGATGGCGTTTCGGCAATGGCGATGCATTCGCTCTGCAGGACAGTGAGGCCTCGCGTCGCGTCGCGCGACGTTAGCGGCGCGATCAGGTCGGCGAGATAGTCGCCGTAAGTCTGCCGCGGCACGAAGCAATAGGGATCCGGACACATCGGCCCGGCAGGCCGCGCACACAGCCAGGTCCAGAAATGCCCGGGATCATCGGGCAGGGCGCTCATGTTCGAGACGCGCACGTTGAGGAGGTGTTCGGGATTGCCTGCATGATAGGCAAGGCCGCGGCCGATCTCGGGCCGCTTCTCGATCAGAGTGACGCGAAGATCCGGCGGAGAGGCCTTCAGGAGCTGAAACGCCATCAGGGCGCCGCTTGCGCCTCCACCGATGACAATCGTGTGCCGCCCCTCCCGACCCATCGTGCCGCCCCCGTTTTCATTGGTCGATCAACGTCGCAAGATGGAGATTGGTTCTATCGCTCAATTGCGATGATTGTCGGACGGCAGCCGCCTTCCTTGTCTCCACTGAAGAAGAATGATGTTCCCTCTGTCGTGGTAATCATTTGTAGAATGATTGCGGCGATGCGGGCGCCGCGCCTGGTCAGAGTTTCTTGCAGATGCGACTGACCAGTTCGATGAACCAGCGCAGCGCCGGGTCGGCCATAGCGCGGCGTGTATAGAGCAGGTCGATGGTGAAAGCCCCGACGTCGTAAGGAACCGGAACGACGGACACGCGGGCGCTTGCGGCGAAGCGGCGGGCAATACGCTCGGCCATCGTTGCCACCAGATCGGTGCCGGCGATCGCAAACGGAACCGCGACGACATGCGCGAGCGTGACGGCGGTCCGGCGCTTGCGCCCGTGCCGGGCCAGCATCGTATCGATCGCACCGGGGAGCCCATCGCCGCCCGCCGATGAAAACAGTGCATGCGGGAGGTTTGTATAGTCATCCCTGGTGAGCCGGGCTTTCCGTCCGGCGTGCCTGGCGTCGCGGATACAGACGAAATTCTCTTCAAACAGCACGCATCGCGTCATGCGCGCGGAGGCGGGCAGGTGACCACCGATCAAGGCGTCGATCTCGCCGTGTTCGAGGCTCGCAACACTCGTGGCGGCGTCAATGATGGGGCGTACAACGAGATCGATGCCGGGCGCCTCCCGTCGGAGCGCCGCGACCAGCGGCGGTATGACGACAAGGTCGCCGTAATCGGTCACCGCGATGGAGAGCCGGCGACGGGCAGTTGCGGGATCGAAGCTTGATCCGGGTGCCAGCACGCCCCTGATCTGCCCGAGCGCCTCGCTGATCGGCCGGGCCAAGGCCAGCGCCCTGGCCGTCGGCTGCATGCCCGAGGCAGATCGTACGAACAGATCATCGCCGAACAGCGCCCGCAGGCGGGTCAAGACGCTGCTCATCGACGGCTGTGCCAGACCGACGCGTTCGCCCGCGCGGGTCACGTTGCGCTCCTCCATCAGCGCCTCGAAGGCGACCAAGAGATTGAGATCGATGGAGGCCAAATTCATTTGAACAATGGTAGGCATAGTAAAAATCGATTTCAAGAATGTCGTCGGGGTGGTCTATTGGCGTGGAAGACCCGATTGGACGAGGCGTATGCGATCCTCATTCCTGCGCCTCATCCCGCGCGGACCGACATTGTTGGCGCTCGGCGTCCTGCTCGGGGTTGCGTGCCCCGCCCTCGCAGACCTGCTCCGTCCGCTGATGCCGGCCACGATCTTCGTGATCGTGCTCGGAACGCTGTTGCGCGTCGATGCCGATGCCGTCTTCGCGACACTGCGGCAGCCGTCTCTGTCCGTGCTCCTGCCTGCCGTCGTGATGGTTGCCTGTCCGCTGGCGATCGGGATTGCCGGCCATGCCCTCGGTCTTCCCCCGGAATTCGCGCTTGCGATCGTGCTCGCCGTCTCGGCGCCGCCATCGAGCGGCACGGCCGCGGTGGCGCGTATGCTCGGGCTCGATGCAGCGGTCCCGCTCGTCGTGACGGTGTTATCCATGGTGCTCGCTCCGGTCACGGTCCCGTTGCTTGCCGGCTGGTTCGGCGGGCTTCAGATCAGCGCGCCCGAGCTGGCGCTGCGGCTGGCGTTACTGATCGGCGGCGCCGAGGGCGTTGCCTTCCTGCTGCGTCGGCATGCCGCGTCGGTTCTGGCGGCCCGTGGCGACGTCGTCGACGGGATCATCGTCACGGCGCTCGTCCTCTTCGCCGTGGCAACCATGGCCGGCATCCCCGCGCAGATCGCAGCGGACGTGCCGGTCGCGGCGCTCTGCCTTGCACTCGCCTTCGCCTGCAATCTCGCGCTTCAGGTCGCGGGCGCCGTGTTGCTGCCGGGAACTCTGCCCGAGCGGCTGACGGTCGGCCTCATCCTCGGCAATCGCAATGTCGGGCTGGTCTGGTCGGCGCTCGGCGCTGCCGCCTCGCCGCGTATGGCCCTATACTTCGCCGCGACGCAATTCCCGATCTACATCCTGCCGCGCTTGATCGAGACGCTGATCAGTCGCAACAAACGAAAGGCCAGCGCATGACAACACCTCGTCTCACCCGCGAGCACGCCGCGAATTTCGCCGGCATCGCGCTCGGCCATGTCCAGCGTGAATATCCAAACAACGTGGATCACGCTCTGGCGGAACCTTCGGATGCCCGCACGCCCAGCCAGCTGCACCCCATCTTCTACGGCAGCTACGATTGGCACTCCTGTGTCCACAGCTACTGGATGCTGGCGCGACTGCTGCGTCGATTTCCGGATTTTGCGGCAGCATCGGACATTCGCGCGCTGTTCGACGGGCAGTTCATCCCTGAGAAGGTTGCTGTCGAGTGCGCCTATTTTGCTCGCCGGACCGCGCGCGGCTTCAAGCGGCCCTATGGCTGGGCCTGGTTGTTGAAGCTGGCGACCGAGCTGACCCTGCAATCCGACGACCGTTGGGGCCGTAATCTCGTGCCGCTCGCTGAGGTCATCGCACAGCGGTTTCGCGATTTCCTCCCGCGCGCGACCTATCCCGTGCGCGTCGGCACGCATTTCAACACGGCGTTCGGCCTGCGAATGGCGGCCGACTACGCTGATGTCTGCAAGGACGAGGGACTGGCCAAGCTGCTGCGCGAGACGGGCCTGCGCTGGTATGGCGAGGATCGCGATTGCCCGGCCTGGGGCGAGCCGAGCGGCGACGATTTCCAGTCCTCGGCCCTGATCGAGGCCGAGTGCATGCGGCGCCTGCTGCCGCCAGAGGCGTTCGTACCCTGGCTCGACCGCTTCCTGCCGCGATTGTCAGAGCGGCAGCCGGCGACGCTGTTCCGGCCCGCGTCTGTCAGCGATCGTACCGATGGCAAGATCGCCCATCTCGACGGCCTCAATCTCAGCCGGGCCTGGTGCTGGCGCGCGCTCGGTGATGCGCTACCAGCAGGTGATGAGCGGCGTGCTGTTGCTCACGCGGCGGCACAAGAGCATTTGGCGACTGGACTTCCCCATCTCGCCACGCACTACATGGGCGAGCACTGGCTCGCGAGCTTCGCCGTTCTCGCGCTTGATGACGCAGACTGAGCGCCGTTGGCGCCGCTCATTCGGCCGCGACGATCAGCTGACGTGGCGGCGCATATGCGCCGTCAGTGACACCCGCCGGGATCGAGGCCAGCAGCGACTTTGTATAGGGCTGCCGGGGATTGTCGAAAATGTCGGTGACGGTCCCGTGTTCGACGATGCGTCCACGGTGCATCACCGAGACAGTGTGAGCGAGTTGACGCACCAGCGCGAGGTCGTGAGAGACGAACACATAGGTCAGGCCGAGCTCGGCCTGCAGCGACAGCAACACCTCGACGATATCCGCCTGGACGCTGACATCGAGCGCGGAAGTGGGCTCGTCCAGCACGATCACGTCAGGTTTGAGCACCAGCGCGCGGGCAATGGCCACGCGCTGGCGCTGACCGCCCGAGAGAGCTCCGGGTTTGCGCGCGAGCAGGTGCTGACCAAGCCCTACGTCGGCGAGAGCCTTATGCACGCGCTCGTCGCGCTCCCGGCTTGTGCCGATCTTGAACCGGTCGAGCGGCTCGCGGATTAGTTGCTCGACTTTCCAGGTCGGGTCGAGCGAGGTGAAAGGATTTTGATAGATGAGCTGCAGGTGACGCCAGGTCGCGCGCAGCTCGGCTGGCGACCGACCGGTGAGCGCCTCGCCGGCGACGGAGATGGTCCCGGCATCAGGCTGGTCCAGCCCAAGCAGCAGCCTGATCGTCGTCGTCTTGCCCGAACCGGATTCGCCGACAAGCGCGTGCGTAGTGCCAGCCGGGACATTGAACGACACGTTGTCGACGGCTGTCAGCGTCCTGCCGTCCACTGCGAAGGTCTTGGTGACGGCGCTGACCTCGATCTTCGGCGGCTTAGTCCTAGCGCGACGGAAGCCGGGGTCGCGCAGGTCCGCGTAGCGGTCAGGGTTGAGGGCCGGGACGTCGGCATGCAGCTTCCTCGCATAGGCCGACGCCGGTGAGGCGAAGACAGCAGAGGTCTTGCCGGTCTCCTGGACGCCACCGTCCTTGAGCACCACCAACGTGTCGGCTCGCTCCGCGGCGATCGCCAGATCGTGGGTGATGAGCAGCAGGCCGATATTCAACTCGTCCTGGAGGCGCGAGAGGAGATCGAGGATCCGCTTCTGGATCGTGACGTCGAGCGCGGAGGTCGGCTCGTCCGCGACCAGCAGCGACGGCCGGGGCAGGATCGCAAGGCCAATCAGCACGCGCTGGAGCATTCCGCCGGACAGCTGATGCGGATAGGAGTCGTAGACCCTCAGGGGATTGTCGAGCCCGACCTGCGCGAATATGTCCAGGATGAGCTGCTTGCGCACGGCCCTGTCGGGCTCGTCGAGCAGCGCGGCGGCCTCATGCGCCTGGGCGCCGATCGTTCGCACCGGATTGAGCGAGTTGCCGGGATCCTGCGGAATGAACCCGATGGCCCGCCCGCGCAGCGGCCGGAAGCCGCGCTCAGGCATCCTCAGGATCTCCTGGCCATCGAACACAACGCGACCTGTCGCGTGACCGCGGCTGGGGAGCAGCCGCAGCACCGCGCGCGCGATCGTCGACTTGCCGGAGCCGGACTCTCCGATGAGGGCAAGGCTTTTGCTGCGGCCCAGTTCGAAGCCCACGTCAGTCACGACCTGTTGCGCCCCGTAGGCGACGGAAAGGCTGTCGACCTTGAGGAGGGGAATCGACCGCAGCGGCTTCGGCGCGACGATCGTGGGGCGGACGAGAGTGGATATCAGTCCGTCTTGCGGAGCCATCGGCTGATCCTGTTGACAGAGAGGACGGTCGCGATCGTGACGAACGCCGGCGCGTAGACCAGCCACGGCCATTTCAGGTAGTCCTTGCCGATCGAGATCAGCAGGCCCCAATCCGAAGCGGGCGGCGGGTCGCCATAGCCGAGGAAGGCAAGGCTCGCGATCACCAGGATCGACAGGCCGAATTGCAGCACCGCCAGCGGCAACAGCGAGCGCGACGCGTTCGGCAGCACGTGCCGCAGCAGGATGTGCCAGCGCGAGCCGCCGAGTAGGAACGAAGATTCGACGAACGTCGCCTGCCGGATCTTGATGACCTCCGAACGCATCACCCGCGCGAACACGGCCACCGCCGAGACGCCGGTGGCAATCGCAGCGTTGGTGGTATCAAAGCCGATCGCGGTGACGACGATAACGGCCAACAAGAAGTTCGGGATCGCCAGCAGCACGTCGACGAGGCGGGCGAACACGACATCCACCCAGCCGCCGAAGAAACCTGCGAGCAAGCCGATCAGGCCGCCGATGAAGGCTGCGATCGCGACAGCGATCAATCCGCTCGAGACGGAAGTCGCTGTGCCATAGACCACGCGGGTGTAGACATCGCGGCCGAGATGGTCGGTGCCGAACCAGTGCGCGGCGCCGGGGGCGAGCAGCTTGTCGGTAGGGATGCCGTTGATCGGGCTCTGGCTCGTGAACAGGCCGGGCGCAACCGACCAGGCGATCACAAGCGCGATCACGGCAAAGGACAGCACGACGGTTGGTGGTACCCGGAAGGATGCCAGCGGGCGGCTCGCCGTGACGCGCGCGTCCGAGAGAAGGCTCATGGCGTCACCGCCTGCGACGTCCCGGTCGGGCTGTCATCGGCCATCGTCGGCCTGTGCGTGGGACTGCCGAGGAGTTTTACGCGGGGGTCGAGCAGGGGATAGACGAGGTCAGCGATCAGGTTGACGAGCACGAACACAACTGCCGCCAGAGAGACGACCGCCTGCAGGACGGGTAGGTCCTGCGTGCTCACCGACCGCTGCACCAGGCTGCCGATGCCGGTGCGTCCGAACACCGTTTCGGTGATCAACGAGCCGCCGAGCAATTCACCGATCGTGAGCGCGATGATGGTGACGACGGGCAGCGATGACGGCTTGAGCAGGTGTTTGGTGAACAGCCGAAACTGTCCTAGGCCTCGGCCGCGCACAACGGCCGCGTAGTCCTGTGCGGACTCGTGATCGAGATTGGCGATCAGCACCTCTGCGATCTGCGCGGAGATCGGAATGCCGAGCGCGATCGCGGCGAAAAAGGTGGCCCAGAAGCTGTTGGGCGCGATCACGCGGAACAGGCCGAGCTGGAAGCCGAAGACGTGGATCAGCACGAGGCCGATCACGAAATTGGGCACCGATAAGAATAGCGACGGGAAGCCGCGCAGCACGCCTTGTCCGAAACGCCTCGGAAGAACCTGCGTGCCGTAGGCGATGGTCGATGCCAGCAGCAGCGCGACGGCAAAGGCCGATGACGCCAATACCAGCGTGGACGGGAGAACCTCGGCGATCAGGGTTATCACGGGCCGGCTGGATCGCATCGACAGGCCGAGATCGCCGGTTAGGAAGTGCGACAACGACGTCCAGAGTTGGACCGGAATCGGCTGGTCCAGCCCCTGGGCCGCGATGATCTCCCTGATCTCGTCCTCGGTGAAGCCGTTCTGGGGATCGCGCAGCACGTTGGTGATGGGATCACCGGGCAGTATGCTGACGACGACAAACGTGAAGACATAGGCCAACAGGACCACGATGAGCGCCTGGATAAGACGCTTTGCCGCATAGCGCAGATACGCATTGCTCATGCCGGACACCTGGTCACGTCGCGCAGTTGCACGGCCGCCTACTCGCTGATCGTGGCCGTGTAGTAGCTGGCATAGGCGACACCATTGTAGACTTCGCTTTTGAGTTTCGGCGATTGCACGTAGATGCGCTGGACAATCTGCGTGCGCGGGATGAAGTAGCCCTGTTCGAGAACGTAGGTCTGCAGCTGGTCGAGCAGCGGGTCGCGAATCTGCGTGGAGCTGGCGCTGGCGATCTTGTCGCGGAGATCGTTGATCGTCTTGTCGCTATCACCGAGGGCGAACCAGTCCTCGCCGTTATTGGCGTTCGTGAGGATGCTCGCCACCGTGCCGGCGTCGATGAAACTGCGCGTCACCTCATAGGCCGCAACGCCGGGGCCACCGAACCGGACTTTCTCACCAAACGTCACGACGTCGTAGGCGCGGATGAAGACCTTCCAGCCGATCTTGCCGAGCTGCTGGGCAATCAACTCGTCGATCGCCTTTGCGGTCGCAAGATACGGATTGGAATAGAGCGTCAGCGTAAGCTGCTTGCCGTCCTTGCTGCGGATGCCTTTGGAATCCTTGATCCAGCCGGCTTCGTCCAGAAGCTTCTCGGACTTGCTGGGATTATAGGCCAGGAGGTCGCTGTGGTCGGTCGCGCCGGGCACGTTGCTCTGGATGAAGGACGTCGCGAGCTTCCAGTCCGGCGTGTAGACGGTGTCGATGATTTCCTTGCGATTGATGGCGGCCTGGAGTGCCTGGCGCACCTTCAAATCGTTATACGGCTCGAGCTTGGTGTTGATCGCGAGGCCATTGACGAAGCCGAGATAGCGCGGCGTTGCGACCGTGAAGCCGGCTTCCTTGAGCGACTTCAGCTCCTGCGGCGAGGGGCTGTAAGCCACGTCAGCCTGGCCGGACTGGACGGCGGCCACGCGAAGCGATGGCTCGGTCACCAGCTTGTAGGTGATCGAGTCGAGGAAGGCCGGCCCGGTATGGCCGACCGCCGCGGGACCCCAATTGTAGTCCTTGCGCTTGACCAGTCTGACGAAGTCGCCTTCCTTCCAGGACTCGACCACAAACGGGCCACTGCCCGAGGTCTTGGAGAGATCGGCCTGCTGCGCGGCCGGCTGCGCGATGCTCTTCGGCGAGATCAGGATCGAGCCGTGATAGCCCAGCGTCGGGATGAAGCCGAGCGTCGGTGCCTTGAAAACCACTTTCACCGTGGTCGCATCGACGGCCTCGGAATGGTCGTAGGTCTTCGGAAACAGGCCGACCGGGTTGATGCCGTCGCTCTTGCGGCCAGCGTACCAGATGTCGAGATTTGCGACGACCGCGGCAGCGTCTAGCAGGGTGCCGTCGGAGAAGGTCACACCCTTCTTGAGGTGAAGAGTGAACTGGGTCGCGTCGTCGTTCTGCTCCCAGCGCTCGGCGATCCAGGGGCTGATCTTGCCCTCGGCGTCGACGTAAACGAGCTTATCGGTGACGTGGCCCCAGATATGGCCCTGAAAGCTCGAGATCGAGCTGTTGTTCGGGATCCAGGTGCTGCCGAGCGAGTCGATGAGGAAGGTGATGTTTCCACCATTCTGCCGTCCATCGGCGCTTTGGGCCGGCGAAAGGCCCAACATAACGTTCAAAGCCGCCGCCGCCACAATGGAGGTGGCGACCAGCAGCCGACGCCGGGAGAGCGAGAACGGGAGGAAGCGAGCGGTCATGGATGGCCCCTGATGATTGGTGTCGTGGATCGCGTCACGGTTTCCGCGGCGATGCTTCGGTACGATCGGCGTTTCCGCTTAGGAGAAGCGAAACCAACGGACCTGGCCATTCCAAATTTCGCTTGAGACGAGCAACAAATGCCCCGGCAGTCGGGCAATCAGCGCGACAGCCATTTTGTCGTCAGGCAAGTGCGCGCGATCGAGTCAGATTCGAGATGGTTCTTTAGGCGCGCTAAATGGCGTCGAGCATCGTCGGATTGAAAAGACATTCTGCAAAGTCCCGAGCGCGGTAGAATGTCCTTGGCATTGACGATCGGGAAATGAGCAGATCGGCCTCGGCAATTGGTTTCGCTGCGCGAGTTATACTCCGTTCGCGAATTGAGTATGATGTCAATTGAGCGCTGTGCGGGATACGGCCGATCTTTCTGTCGCAGGTTTTACGGGTGGCGTGTGCACCTCGAGATCAAGAAAAGTCCATCGAGAGCCAGCGTGGGCGTTTCTGGTGGTCAGAGGGGGCGTGTACGCGGCGTGTGCACCGGGAGACCAAGCAAAATCTTGTGTGACAAAAGTAAGCAAGGCTCTCTGAAATGGGCAATGAATGCGAACATTGCGTGTGTTGGCGTCCGCTCTCATGCAACCTTTACAGCACCATGTTCTGATTGATGCCGTTCTCCTCCAGCACGGCCGTCAGCGACTCGAGCTGTTGCGCTTGAGCCGCTATGATCGCCTCTCTGGCCGAGAGCTGCTCCTCAAGATCCGTCGTCTTTTGGCGGAGAGCCGTGATGTGCTTTTGTACCTTCTGCCTTAGCATCTCAATGCGCTGAAGCGACAGCTGCTCCACCGCTTCGACCTTTTTCTCGGCCTCAGCGTTGGCTGCTGCGACCCGGTGATGAACGAACTCGATAGCCCGCGCTTTTGCCTCGGTCCTATAACCCTCTAGTTTCTCGTGCGCCTTGGCAAGCGCCGTGGCCTGACGCTGCCGCTGGATCCACTCTTCCCGCGTGAGACGCTGCCGGCGCGGTCCGAGACGAGTCAAACCGCAACGAACGGCGACCCTTTCGTAGTAGGTATCCTGTAGATCGATCATTGCATCGACGTAGGCATCCTTCTGCTGGCGCGGGGAGCCGCCGGCGTTCTTGCATTCGGCTGCCGCTCGAACTCCGGGGTGCACGCTCTCGATCCGCAGGCGGAGAGAGCTATCCAGCTTCGGGACGATTACGTAGTGGAGGTGGGGCCTTGGCTCATCCAAATGCTGAACTACGCACGCCAACTCGTCGCCCCACTGCTCTCGCAGCCATTCGATCGTCGCGGAACGCCAAAGAGTATATTCAGCCTGTTTTGCCGGATCGGCCTTGATATCTGCAATGAGCACGGGCCAGCTGGCAACACCCACCATGACGACGGGGGCGTCGTTCCGGAGCTTGCGTCCAATCTTGTCGACGGCCGTGTCAGCGCGCTCAGTCGCCAAGGCAAACGCCTGTCTAGGATTCATACCAAATAGCACTTCAGGCTCGCTCGGAGTATCGACGTGAGGGCACGCGTGGGGCGCCCGGACCATTTCGTCTCTGATTTCGGACATCGAGCGCTTGCGCGAGGACGACTTCTTCTTGTGAGCGCCCTTGCGACCGAAGGTCTCGACGTGATTAAATTGGTAAGACATCGCCGCTATTTCCTTTGCTGGAGATAGCTTCGAGCCTCACCCTGAAATTCGGAAATGAAATCTTTTCCCGTTGCGAGGGAAATACATCTAGTCGGTTCACTAGATGTATCGGCAGCCCATTCCAGAGGCAGCGAGCCGGTGTTTGGTTTCGACAGCGAAACACTGGCGGGCCAGCTAGACGCTGCTTCACTGAAATCCAAACGCTGGGAAAGCGTGGCTGCAGCCATATAGGCGGGCCGGTAGAAAATCAGCCTGATGTCGGGTCAGGTAGGCAGCTGTGTGGAATAGAGCGGACGGGCCTCCTGAACCGGGGCCTAGATGTCCTTGACTGTGCTCTGGTGCCCGCAAGAGACCCAACTCTTTGCTCGCGAGCCATCACGCGATCCCCCGCCCGTGGTGCACTCCCGAGCCGGGCGCGCTCAGAACTTCTCCTTTGCGCTTGCCGGGACGCGTGATGGGCTACCTCTACTGACAACAGGAGGTTCCATGAAACGTCGTCCCCGAATCATCAAAGAGCTTGAAACGTCCGAAGTCGCACTCGCGCGTCTGTGCGCTGAGCGAACCCGGATTGACGCCGAGATCGCAGCCTTGCAGCAGCGCCGCGAGGCTGATGTTCAGCAGCTTGTGCTGGACGCCGTGAAGCGTCTCAATCTGGCACGGCTGCCCGCTGCCAGCATCCTTTCTGGTCTCGAGCAGTTCGCGAAAAGCGCGGACGTGGGTCGTCCGGGCTCCGATCCGGACGCCACCAGCACCGAGATTGCCGACGATCCTCGGCAGGGTCTCATCCAGGTGTTCGTGCGCTTGTCGCGCAACACCTCGGCCTTCAATCGCGACGTGCTGGAGAGCGCGGGTCTCCGGTGGAATGGACGCTCCGGTGGATGGAGCGGTCGCGTCACATTGGAGACCCTGGATCGTTTGCGCGGCATCTTCGGGAGCCGGGTGGAGGACGGCTTGAATGCCCTGCGGAACGACGAAGCGAGTGGTTCGTCCATCGATGTGGACGCCGAGGGGCCGCCGATCACCTCTCCGGATGCGCCGCCGGCGAACGGGGAGGCCAAGGCCGATGCGCATGCCGAGGACCAGGCATCGGGGCCGTGGAGACGGTGATCGCCGCTGTCCCCGCTAATAGTACACGGCTGCCGACTTCCCCCTTCCGCGTGTCGCTGCCACGCCGCCCGTCGCCGACCTAGGGTGCTACCCGAAACGGGTCACCGGACGAACGTCCCGAGGCCTTGCGAGGTGAGGCACATAATTGCTACACACGTCTCGTGTCGCTCCGTTTTCTTCAGTGATTTCAGGCGGCTGCGAACGCCGACGATCTGGCTGAGTACCCTCCCGCCCCAGCCAGTTGATGTTACTCGGCAATCGTACGTCGTTCTGGCCCTTCATTCTGAACGCGATTCCGCTGCTCATTCTGAACATATGTCGCTGTTTCGTTCGCCAGCCTGTGCGCGTGCCGCTTGCGGGTGGCGGCCAGCATTCGCTTTTCGGTGCGCTTGGCATAGTCGATATACTGCTGCGTGCGATGTGCCGACAGCGCGCGCCCTTGTCCGTCGGTCAGTTCGGCCTCCTCCAGCTCGGTCATGCGGCCGTGCCGGCAGGCGTCGAAGGTGAAGTCCGCCGGCAATTCGAGTTTCGCACGCATGCGCTGCACCTTGTGCTGCATGGTGAAGGCGAACTGCTTCGACTTTCCTTCCTCAACCGCACGCAGGACCATGGAGATACCGCGGCGGGGAAGGTGGGAAAGGATCTCCTTGCCGCGAGGATGGAGCACCTTTCGGCCGAGCGCCTCGCGGCATGGCGCATCCGTTTCTCCTGTTCGCCCGGTGATGTCTTGGGTGCTGTGAACGCCAGACGCGGATGACAAACTGATCGGCCACCACTCAACGCAGAAAACGGCAGATGAGGTGCGTCGTGACTCCGCGGCAACGGTGCAAGTCGATGCAGATCCCGGCTTGACACCTGCCATGCGTGTTCTCATTATGTTCTCAGGGAATTTCTTCAGGCGAACGGTCGGATGGCAAGGACAGCAACCATCCTCCACGCTGATCTGGACGCGTTCTACGCCTCGGTTGAGCAGTTGCTTGTGCCTTCGTTGCGCGGCAAGCCCATCGCGGTCGGCGGTGGGGTTGTACTTGCAGCTTCCTATGAAGCCAGGGCTTTTGGGGTCTGCGGCGGCATGCCTGGACGGCAAGCGCGTGAGCTCTGTCCGCACCTCACTTTTGTCAGTGGACATTTCAAGGATTACCAACGACTGGGTGATGCTGCGATCAAGGTGATCGGCGATTTCACGCCCCTCGTCGAGCGGATCTCCATTGACGAGGCCTTTGCCGACGTAGCGGGCTGCACCCATCTCTTCGGTTCGCCAGCCGAAATCGCTACTGCAATCCGCGAGCGCGTGCGCACCGAGCTTGGTCTTCCGATCTCAGTAGGGGTTGCGCGCACCAAGCATCTGGCGAAAATTGCCTCGCAGGTTGCCAAGCCCGACGGACTCGCGATCGTCGATCCTGAAACGGAGCTGGAATTCCTTCACAACCTGCCCGTCGAACTGATGTGGGGCGTTGGACCGGTCACGAAGGCGCGGCTGGCCAGGATCGGTGTGCTGACGATCGGGCAGCTGGCAAAGACACCGGGATGGTCGCTCGAGCGGTTGCTCGGTTCTGCGGCGGGCGAGAAACTCGCAGCGCTGGCGTGGAATCGCGATCCGCGGCAGCTCAGGCCTCACCGAAGGGCCCAATCGGCAGGAGCGCAATCGGCGATTGGCAGAAAGCCGGCAGAAGCGCGAGTTATTCGACCTATCCTGCTTCACCTCGCAGATCGCATCGCAACGCGGCTTCGCGCAAAGTCCAGGCCTGGCCGAACCGTGACGGTCCGCGTTCGCTTCGCCAACCTGAACTCGGTCACGCGCTCCTTGACCCTCGACGCGCCGATCTCCGCGACGATGATCCTCGCTGAGCTCGCCGAGGAGCTGGTGCGCGCGATCCTTGCAGACCACCCGCACGAGAACACCATCTCGTTGCTGGCGATCTCCGTGTCGCATCTTGAGGAGAACTGGGACCTCGAGCTGGAGCTCCCGCTTGGACTTGAAGATGAAGCGCGCCGCCCCGGCGCCAGGATCGGCATGGCACGTTGGGCGGCTGACTGCGCCGTCGACAAGATCCGCGATCGCTTCGGTTGGGATGCAATCGGATACGGCTCGGCAGCGTTGGGTATTTCTCGTTCCGTGCCCGACGAGTTTCGCAAACTCGCCGAAAGGGACCTGTAACCCCCGCGCTCCTGCCGAGTGAGTTTGTTTTCAATTCGACGAACGGCCGGAAAGAAACGAATTACGAAGCGACGACGATGCAGCACGCGCATCGCTATTTTCTGGACCCGCTCGACAGTCGAGGAATCCGATCGCATCATTTTCGTCGACAAGCGTGGTTGAATTGGAACGGGACTTGAGACAATGAAGATCTTCTTTCGTATCGCGCAGACCGTGGGCCTCTGGCTCGGCCTCACGGGAGCCACCTTCGCCGACGAGCCCTTGAAGATCGCAACCAGCGCTGGCCCGGTCGCGCAATTGGCGTCCTTTGCCGCCAAGCTCGCCAAGGAGAAGGGGCAGGACGTCAAGATCGTCGAGCTTTCGGACTGGGTGGCGCTGAACGAGGTCGTCAACAGCGGCGACGTCGATGCCAATCTGTTTCAGCATGCGACCTATCTCGCGCTCCAGAACAAGCAGCGCGGCTTCAGTCTGGTGCAGGTCGACAAGGTCGGCGTGATCGCGCCGGTCGGGTTGTTCTCGAAGAAGATCAAGAAGCTCGATGAGATCAAGTCCGGTGATAGCGTCGCCATTCCCAACGAGCCCCTCAACGGCGCTCGCGGATTGATCCTGTTGGAGCGGGCGGGGCTGATCAAGCTGACGCCGGGCAAGGGCTTTTCGGTCAGCAAGTTCGACATCATCGACAATCCGAAGAATCTCAAGATCGTCGAGTTGGACCCGGCGCAGACCTATCGATCGCTCGACGACGTGACGCTGGCGCTCGTCAACATCACCTACCTCATACCCGCCGGCGGCGATCCCAAATCAGCACTGATTATCGACCGCACCGTCGACGACGGGCTCGTGCTGCGCTTCACGGCACGGCCGGACAAGAAGGATGATCCGCGCCTGAGAGCCTTCATCCAGGTGTTCAATTCACCCGAGGTGAAGCGGTTCATCGAAGAGAAGTTGCCGGCGTTCATACCGGCCGGGTTCGGCAGCTAGAGCCCGATGCGGCGGCGCCGGCTTCGCGAAACCGCCGCCGCCGCACCGGGGCCAACCCTATCCGGCGGATGATCGCGGCAAGTCGCGGCGCAAGAACTCGGAATATACGCTGCAGTTGACCCGCTCTTCGGCTGCGAATTCTCATGCCAATATTCATCGGCGCTGACCGCCGATACTTCCCGCCTGTCCGGTCGCGGGAGGCGAGTGCACGGCGGCGCCGCAGACGCGAGTGGGCGTCTCAGTGCGACGACCTCTCCCCATTTATAGATTTTGCGAATACCTGGGATCATAAGGATCAATTTTACCGATGGTTTGCCCCGACCAATAATACGCCAGTCGATCCCGACGGAATCGTCGGCAGGTCGGTCCAATGATGGGGACGTCAGTCGGCGCGTTACGCTTGCGAAGCGTTGCAATGCGCCGATTGCTTGGGGGAAACATGAACAGGCTACAGAAGATTTCTGCAGCGTCGCTGCTGCTTGTGTGCGCATCTGGCGGGGCCGCGGTCGCTGCCGAGAATGGTGTGCTGAACTATCCGCCGGGAGCGCCCGGCGTTTTCATCGGGACGTTTCCGCCCATTCCCGGAATCTTCATGCTCAGCCAAACCAACTATTCGAGTGGTGACGGACTCTATGATGGTCACGGCAACAAGCTTCCGATTCCGTTCGCCGTTTCCTCGATCTCCGAAACGGCCCGCATTCTCGTAAGCTACCCGACCGAATTCCTGGGCGCTCACGTCTACACGCAGTTCGTGCTGCCGTTCGTGCACGTGCAGAGCTCAAATCCGGGCGGCAAGTTTTCTGCGGACGGTTTCGCCGGGCTGACGATATCTCCTGTGATCATGCAGTGGCATCTCAGCCAATACCAGAGTCTCACACTCGGGTTGGACATCGCGACGAACACCGGCACCTATTCGCCCTGGGCCGGGTTGAATGTCGGCACCAACTACAACACGATCATGCCGACACTGGCGTATCGCTATTTTGATCCGAAGGGGGTCGAGATCGGCATTTCGCCCCGCTTGATGTTCAACGATGCCAACACCGCGTCGCCCAACGTGTTCACCCGTACTCTGCAAAACTATCGGAGTGGCGATGCATTCAATGTTGACTTCAACGTCGGATACAATTTCGGTCCATGGAAGGCCAGCGTCGTGGGCGCCTATACCCAGCAGTTCACCGACGACACAGTAAACGGCGTGAAGGCGTTTAATGCGGCCGGCGTGCAGGACGGCAACCGGCTGCGGACTTTTGCAGCGGGCCCGTCGCTGACCTATGACGCCGGCAAATTCCAGGTGAACGTCAACTACCAGCACACCTTCCTTGTTGAGAATGGGACCAAGTCGGAGTCCGTTTGGGCGAACATCGCCTTTCCGATCTGGGTACCGGCTCCGCCCCCAGGATCTGGTCCCCCAGGCTCTCCCGTCAGGCATTGAACTGGCGAGCTCGCGGCCGGCATCCTTGACGACAAGGCTCTGCCGGCCTCTTCTTTAATCGAGTGTCTTTGCAGCCAGCTTGATCGTCTTTAGGAGCCAGGCTAGGCCGGCATCGTTTGACCTGTATCTGTGCCATTGCACGGATTGATTCATCTGGGGCAACTGGAACGGCAGTTCGAGAATCTTGATCGGCAATCTGCGAAGCGCCTCCTTGGCGAGACGGCGATGAATAGTCGCGATGCGATTGGTTCCGGCAACAAGTCCCGCCATCGAGCTGAAGCTGTAGGTGATGACGTCAATGCGCCGTTCAATGCCGAGCCTGGTGAGAAAGACTGTTTCGAGCGACTGCATGCCCTCGGAAGGTTGCATCACGACGTGTGGTGCGCTTGAGAAATCTTTCATCGTGAGCTTGCCTTTCGCGTAGCGCCCTTTGGTCCACGCGACGGCACAGAAATCGTCCTGTAGCACCTTCTCGAATGGATGGTTCTCCGAGCAGAATTCGCGCGGGATGATAAGGAGGTCGACCGCGCCTTGCTCGAGCAGTCGGTCCGGCGCAGCTACCTGATTGAGGAAGTTGAACTTCACGTCGGGCGCCGTACGCTCGCAGGAAGCGAGCAGCGCCGGCGCAAGCGTCGCCAGCGTGTAGTCGGAAGCCAATATTGTGAACCGGCGGTTAGATTGGGCCGGATCGAATTGCGAGGTCGCGGCAACCGTCCATTCGATCCGGACGAGTAGGTCGCGTACCGAGTCCTTGAGCGCCTCGGCCCTCGGCGTTAGCTCCATCTTCCGTCCGATCTTTGCGAGCAACTCGTCTCCAAAATAATCCCGCAGGCGCTGTAGGGCGCTGCTCATTGCGGATTGGGTGACATTCATTCGCGCTGCGGCGCCGCTGACGCTTCGCAGATGCAGCAGATGGTCCAGTGCAATCAGAAGATTGAGGTCGAGCCTGTTGTTGAAGCGCATTATCCTTCCTCCCGATCCATCATTTTTATCAATACCAAAGATGTAAACAATCGATTTTTGAAACGGTAAGAGAGGTATTAGACACAGGCCAGAGGGAGCGCTCACCGGCTGACCAACGCAGACAGCGGCGGCCGAAGCATGCTCGAGATCGACCTGGGATTTCGAATGTTCAAATACTTTCCGAAGAACTACGTCTGGAATCTCTCCGTCGATCTCGCGATTGAGATGGGAGCACGGATCGGCGAGATCGAGGAGATGTGCGCGCCGCTGCAAGAGGCGTCGTCGCAGCCCGACGCCGCAGGCGTGCAGGCGTTCCGCGAGACGTGGTCAGCAATGGCGGATAAGCTGTGTACGCTTGCTGCCGAGGACGAGGCGCAAGGGCGGTTTTTCTCCGCGGGCGAGAAGTACAATCGCGCCGCCATCTATCTGATCACCTGCGAGCGGCTGCAGGCGCATGGCGCGCCCGGGCGCCTTGAACTCTACCAGCGCTTTCTCGATGTGTTCGCCCGCGGCGTGACACTCGCTCAGGAAAATTGCGAGCGCGTGGAAATTCCCTATGAGAACGCGCATATCACCGGCCTCCTGGTGCGGGCCGAAGGATCGGCCGGACCTGCGCCATTGCTCGTGCAGGTCAACGGTCTCGATTCGACGAAGGAGATGAAGTACCGCGTCGGATTGCCGGGCTGGCTTGCCAAACGCGGCGTATCGTCGCTCGTCATTGACCAGCCGGGTTCGGGCGAAGCTCTTCGATTGCACGGAATGACGGCGCGCTACGACAGCGAGCACTGGGCAAGCCGCGTGTTCGATTGGCTGGAGACGCGAAGCGATGTCGATGCCAAGCGAATCGGCCTCGAAGGCGTGTCGCTCGGCGGCTACTTCTGCCCGCGCGCAGTGGCGTTCGAGCCGCGTTTTGCCTGCGGCGTTGCCTGGGGTGCCAACCACGACTGGCGCGACGTGCAGAAGAAGCGGCTGCAGAAGGAAGGCAGCTTTCCGGTGCCGCACTACTGGGCCCACGTCCGCTGGGTCTGGGGCGCCAGGGATCAGGATGAGTTCCTGAAGATCGCAGAGAATGTCCATCTTGACGGCATCCTGAACCGCATCGAGGTGCCTTTCCTCGTCACGCATGGCGCCAACGATTCCCAGATTCCATTGCAGTGGGCGCATCGCACCTACGACCAGCTCGTCAACAGCCGCAAGCGCGAGTTGAGGATCTTCACCGAGCGCGAGGGCGGTTCTCAGCACTCGAGCTTCGACAACAGCATCAACGCTGGCCACTACATCGCCGATTGGGTCGCGGAGACCCTCGGCGGGCGCGTTGCGTGATCGCGGATAGGACTGGAGAAGAACAATGAAAATCGTCGGATTGGACAGCGTCGTCTTCGGCGTCGATGACGTCGCGGGCGCTGCGCGGTTTCTCACCGATTACGGCCTGACGCCGGTGAACGTTTCGGAGAACGGCGGACGTTTCGAGGCCATCGACGGCACGTCGGTGGTGATTGCGCACGAGGGCAATCCGCGGCTGCCCGCGCCACCTACACCGGGGTGCCGCTTGCGGAAGACCGTGATGGGCGTGGCCGACACTGCGACATTGCAGGCGATCGCGGCCGAGTTGCGCCGCGATCGCGAGGTTCGCCAGTTCGACGACGGCTCGATCGAATCGATCGACGACGCGAATTTCGTTATTGGCTTCCAGGTCTCGGTCCGTCGGACCTTCACGCTGGCGGGCGAAATTTCGAATGCTCCCGGCGGGATCATGTTCCGTCCGATCAACAGTCTTGGTGTGCCATCGCCTGGCTCGGTCATCCGCCCGCGGTCGCTCTCCCACGTGGTGTATTTCGTTCCCGACGTCCTGAAGGCCGAGGCGTTCTACGTCAATCGCCTCGGCTTCCGCTGCACCGACCGCTTCACCGGCACCGGTCCGTTCCTGCAGCCGGGCGGAAGTCTCGATCATCACACGCACTTTCTGATGGCCGCTCCGCCGCACATGCACGGGCTGGAGCACTTCACCTTTCATTTTGGTGGTCCGACCGAGATGATCGCCAACGGCTATCGGTTCGTCGAAAAGGGCTATCAGGCTTTCTGGGGACCAGGCCGTCATATGCTGGGCTCGAACTGGTTCTGGTATTTCAACAGCCCGTTTGCCTGTCACATCGAGATGGATGCGGACATGGACCAGCACGATGCGAGCTGGACGCCGCGCGAGACGGCGGCATCGGCGGACAATTCACAAACCTTCCTGCTGAAGATGCGGAAGAAGTGGTCTCCAGGTCCTGGAATTCACGAGAATGGCGACTACGCCTGAAACGGATTTGGAAGGTTGGATTCGGCTGTGCCGGTCGGAGGAGATCGGTGAAGGGCAATCACGCGGCTTCGATCTCGGAGATGAGGACCAGGACACGATATTCGTCGTTCGTTGTCGTGGAGCCCTGCATGCGTGGCGCAATGCCTGTCCGCATGTCGATGGCGCACCAATGGCCTGGCGCAGGGACGCGTATTTGAATGCCGATGGCACGCGCATCGTGTGCCACGCGCACGGGGCTCAATTCATGCCCGATACCGGTCTCTGCGTTCAGGGGCCGTGTCTCGGCAAGCGGCTGATACCGGTAGGGTTCGTCACCGACGCAGATGGCGGACTGTTCGTGAAGATATGAGATGGCGCCTCAAAGAGGCGCGCGCTCGGGGGGAAAGAGCAGCATGGCGGTGGTCAACAGGGTTCTAACTATCGGCGGCGGGTTTTCCGGCATGGCCGCGTCGATCCAGATGCGCAAGGCCGGCATCAGCGTCGATCTCGTCGAACTCGATGCGAACTGGCGACCGGAGGGGGCCGGCATCTCCGTCAGCGGCCCGACGCTGCGTGCGCTCGAGACGATCGGCGTGTATGACGAGTTCGCCAAGCGGGGATTTACCGCCGACGGGGTCGATCTCTTCACGCCAACCGGCCACAAGGTCGGGGAGATTCCAACGCCAAAGGTCGCGGGCTCCGACGTTCCCGGCGGCGGTGGAATCATGCGCCCTGAGCTCGGTCGCATCCTGGCCGATGCAACACGCGCCAGCGGTGTCTCCGTTCGCGTCGGATGCACCTATAAACGGCTCGAACAGGCTGGCGACCATGTCACCGTTGCTTTCACCGACGGGACGACAGGGACATATGATCTCGTCGTCGTTGCTGACGGCGTTCATTCGAGGACCCGTGAATTGCTATTCCCGGACGTGAAGCCGCCGCAATATGTGGGGCAGGGCGTCTGGCGTGCTGTCCTGCCGCGCCCCTCGGACATCGTGCGCCCGCGGATGTGGCTGGGAGGGCCTGTGAAGGTCGGCGTCAATCCGGTCTCGCAAACCCACATGTACATGTTCATCACCGAGGCGCGGCCGGACAAGCTTCAAGTCGATGCGGCGAGCCGGCCGCAGCTGGTTGCCGATCTCATCGCGCCCTTCGCCGACCCCGTTCTGGTGGCGTGTCGTTCCGACCTTTTCGCGCCAGACGCCGCGATCGATTATCGTCCGCTCTCGAATCTGCTCGTGCCAGCGCCGTGGAATCGCGGCCGCGTGATCCTGATCGGCGATACGGTTGCCGCAACGACGCCGCATCTGGCATCCGGCGCGGGCATCGGCATCGAGAGCGGCATCGTTCTCGCGGAAGAGCTGATGCGGGCCTCGACGCTCCAGGAGGCGTTCGACGGCTTCCATGGTCGCCGTTGGGATCGCTGCCGGATGGTGATCGAGAATTCCGAACGGTTGTGTCGCATCGAGATGGAAAATGGCGACAAGGCCGAGCACGCCGGGATCATGCGTGAGTCGGTGGCGGCCCTGACACAGCCGATCTGAAAAGAACGATACCAACGATCAACGGGAGGAGCAGATGAAATCAACAACGGAAACATGGTCGGGTCGAATTCCCCTGATGGTGGCGCATTGCGCCGGCATGGTGGATCTCGTCGCGTTGCCGGTCTGGGTCGGGACCCTCATCGAACGTTACAAGTTCACTCCTCAACAGGCTGGCGGACTTGCCACCTTGTTCCTCCTGGGAGCCGTGCTCAGCAGCGCATTCTTCGCGCCGCGGTTCAACCGGCTCAATGCGCGCGTTGCGGCAGTTGTCGGCTTCGGGATCGCGAGCGCGGCCTTCCTGGTCGCCAGCAGGATGTCCGACTTTGCGCCGCTCGCTGGTCTGCACGCCGTGGCCGGCGCCGCGGCCGCCTGCGGACTGAGCTTCACCCACGGCACAATCGCCCGCAGCGCCAATCCGCATCGATTGTTCGCGATCGTAGGCATGGCGCTCGGCGTCTTCGCGATCGTGTTCCTCGGCGTCACGCCCAATCTCGTCGCTAGCCTTGGCGGGTTTGCGCTGTTTGTTGCCTTCGCGGCGATCATGGCCATCGCTGCGCTCTTCGCCGCGATCTCGTTTCCGACCGGAGGTGCCCAGCGTGCGGACGACATTGTTGCCGCTGTGAGCCATCTCGGGCGAGCTGTCTGGTTCGGCATCGCCGGCATCAGCTGTATGGCACTGACGCAGGCGATGATGTTCAGCTTCATCGAGCGCATCGGTATCGATCGTGGTTTTGGGACCCAAGCGGTTACAGGCGTCCTGATCGCCCTCGGCTTCGTCAACCTGCTTCCCGCTCCGCTCGCTGCATTGCTGGAGAGACGGTTGCCGGCGAAGACCGTGCTGCTTGCCGGGCCGGTTTGCCAGGCCGTGATTGCGGTTGCGGTCACGTTCGGTGCGGGATTCGTCGCCTATGCAGCTCCCACCGTGCTGTTCGCTGCGGTCATGATATTCACCCACACCTTCGCGTTCGGGCTGCTGTCCCGTCTCGATCCCACGGCTCGCGCGCTTGCGGGAACGCCGGCAATGTTGATGATCGGCGCAGCCGTTGGCCCAATTCTTGGCGGTACGCTCGTCCAGCTCTTCGGCTATCCGGCACTTGGCCTGTGTGCGGTCGTCATCTCGACCGTCGCGGTCCTGTTGTTCTCGAAGGTGTTTGCTTCGGCGGCTCGGCCCGTGCCAGGTTCGCTTGAAATCGCCTGATCCCAGCGCGGTACAAATCACGCATGGGCCAATCGGAGCGGCAAGCCGGGGCCGCATGTTGTTCGTACTTGTGGACGGAAGGTTCGGCCCGGAAGTCAATTTGGAGAGGAAGGGCCCATGAGGTTTGCAACCTACGACGATGGGAGCATCGACGGTCGTCTGGTCGTCGTGTCGAAGGACGGGACGCGGGCGGTCGAGGCGAGCGGTGTCGCGCCGAGCCTTCTCGCCGCGCTGCGCGTCTGGTCGCAGGTCGAGACACCTCTGCGCAGCCTTGCGGACCAGCTCGAGAGTGGAAAGGTCGAGGGTGAGCTCGTTTTCGATCCCGCCCGCTGCCTCGCACCGCTCCCGCGCGCGCCGCAATGGTGCGACGGTTCGGCCTTCCTCAATCACGGCTGGCTGATGGACGTTGCGCTCAAGAAGGCGCCGATTCCCGATTTCGAGACCATCCCCGTCATGTATCAGGGGGCCAGCGATGATTTTCTCGGACCGCACGCAGACGTTCCCTTCGTGTCGGAAGCCGATGGTATCGATTTCGAGGGTGAGTTCGGCGTCATCGTCGACGAGGTCGCGATGGCGACGCCGGCAACTCAGGCCGGCGAGCGTATCCGCCTGCTTGTTCAGATCAACGATTGGAGCCTGCGCGCGCTCGCTGCGCGCGAGGTGCGAACCGGATTTGGATTCTTGCAGTCGAAACCATCGACCGCCTTCGCGCCGCTCGCCGTGACACCGGACGAATTTGGCGACGCCTGGCGCGATGGCCGGCTCGACATGGCTCTTCACGTCTCGCTCAACGGAACACGGGTTGGCTCCGCCTCCGGCCGCGAAATGACATTCTCCTTCCCGCAATTGATCGCCCATGCGGCAAAGACCCGTCGTCTGACGGCGGGCACGATCATCGGATCGGGGACGGTCTCCAACGCGGACCGCGCCGCCGGGTCGAGTTGTCTTGCCGAGGTGAGAGCCATCGAAACGATCGATCACGGTGCGCCACGAACATCGTTCCTGAAATTCGGCGATCGCGTGACCATGCAGGCCCGCTTTGCCGATGGTCGCGAGGGGCCGTTCGGATTTGTCGATCAGACGGCGGTCCAGTCAACGCCGCTCGAGATGATCTGAAAACGTAAGTTCATGCGGATCCTCTAGAGAGAGAAGCTCACCATGACGATGCGCTTTGTCGATATCTCCGTGCCGCTCCAGGTCGGGATCAAGTCCGATCCGCCGGGCCTCGAACCGCACATCCAGTATTTCGGTCACAAGGACGCGCTGCACGAGGTCGAGGCCATGATGGGGCTGACGCCCGATCAATTGCCGGATGGCGAAGCATGGGCGTTCGAGCGAGTGCAGATGAGCACCCATAACGGGACCCATCTCGATGCGCCCTGGCACTATCATTCGACCATGAACCGCGGACAGCCCGCGGCCACGATCGATCAGATCCCGCTCGACTGGTGCTTTAGGCCGGGTGTGAAACTGGACTTTCGGGACAAGCCCGACGGCCACGTCTGTACGGCTGCGGATGTCGAGGCCGAACTCGCGCGCATCGGGCATACGCTTCAACCGCTGGACATCGTCCTCGTCAACACCGCGGCGGGCACACGCTATGGACATGACGACTATGTCGGTCGCGGCTGCGGCATGGGACGAGAATCCACGCTTTACCTGCTCGAACGTGGGGTCCGTATCACTGGAACCGACGCATGGAGCTGGGACGCCCCGTTCGGTTTCACACGGCAGAGGATTGCCGAAACCGGCAACAGCGCGCTGTTCTGGGAAGGGCACAAGGCCGGGCGTGAGATCGGCTATTGCCATCTCGAGAAGCTGCACAACCTTGAAGCCCTGCCTGACTACGGCTTCACGGTATGCTGCTTTCCGGTCAAGGTCGAACGCGCATCCGCAGGTTGGACACGGGCTGTCGCGATCATCGGTTGACGGTCAAGGCAATCCGCCTACCTGGCGCGGCGGTCGCAGAGGGCCGAGTGACGTTCGTTGCGTTCGCACGAAAGGGCCCGGCGATAGCGAGGCCTGCAGACGCCCGCTGCGAGCAGACATGATACGATCTGATCGGACTAGGTTGGGCGTCGGAGCCCGGGAGAATTGATCCACTCGTCTATGTGGGCTGCCGTGTCGGCTTGGCTGGCCTTTCTCTGAAGCTCCTCTTTCTCCTTGCCGGCCGGCATCGTTTTCGCGTGCTCACGACTCTCCTGCGCGACTTTCGAGAGCTCGTCTTGAAGAGAGACTGTCTGCCCAAAAACGTATCGCATGACGCTGCTCCGGCGTGCGGATGGCGAATTCGCGACTTTCGAATTTACGGGTGACGTGATGCTCGTCGAGGACGAGTTTCTACCCTCTCGCTCGCGAACGCCAGTTCTTTTTTGACCCACTTCAAAAGAGATCGACTCAAGAATCAGTCAGAAGTGATGTCGCGATGTTCGATGTCCCGCTGAAGCCTCGCTTGAAATTGTTGGTCAATGGGCGCGGCCCGTCGCTTGGGTTCGTAGCGCTCCACCAGCTTCAAAAGACGCCTTTTGATAAAGGGATCAGCCTGCTCTGCGAGATCACGCAATATCGTCGCGCGCTGCTTGTTAAATTCGTCGTCCAACATCGTCGTCCCCGTACAGAAAAAAAGATATTTGCAATTGGGTCAGTATAGCGCCTCATTGTTCTTGAGGAAGGCCCAAACGGGAATCTTGCTTGATTAGCTCGCAAGTGTGGCAATCGTGTTCGGCTGTTTTGTCGAGAGATTCCGCCAGAGATGGCGCCACGTCGTCGAGTTTCGACGAATCGGCAGCGAATCTCGTCAGCGACGTCTGCAGTCCCATCGCGCGTGACGGCTACTTCCTCAACAATATTCCCACCGTCCGCGCCATTCGCCTCACCGATCCGGCGTGGCGGCCCAGTTCGTCGGCGATCTTCGATGCGCCAATTCCCTGCCGCGCGAGCCTGAGCAATCGCCGGACTTCCTGCTCGGTCCATTGCTTTGGCTTCGGTGTTTTCATGGCGCTGCGCTCGACAGGCACCAGTTAACCAGTGAGCCAAGTGGCCAACACTTGGGAAATTTACGGGTGGCCTCCGCGCTTGGACATCATCCTTCTGATGATGCAATCGAAGGAGCGGAGCACGAGCCGGCCTTTGCCAAGCGCAATCCCTGTTGCTCCTATCCGTCGTATTGATCCGGCCCCATCGCCCAGGATGATTGATCGTGGCCGAACGCGTAGTTGCGGTTGGTGATCGCCGGGTTGCGATTGACCATCGGCCGCATGAACATTGGATGGGTCGCGCTGCGCACCTCGTGCTCGACCGTGAAGAGATGCTTGCCACTGTCGAGATCGACGATGTCGCAAAACCGGTACTGGTATTGATTGTCCTCGCGGGAGATCAGCTTGCGCGCCGACAGCCTTCGGTAAGGGCCGGAGAAATCGGTGATGTACATTTGCACATGATGGCCGTCATAGTCGGCCTGGGGGCGATCGGTCTCGCGGAACAGGAGATGCTGGCCGCGGCCCGTCTTCACCGCGGCAACCTGGCCGTCACCGTTCCGCAAGCTGGCGGGCATGCCCATGATCTCGGGATAGAAGGCGCAAATCGCCGGCGCGGTTCCGAGCGGCACCTCGAATTCGACGTAGGGGATGCCGAGCGCGATGCGCCCAAAGCGCGCCGCGTCCGGTTCATGGCAGCGTAGGCGATTGCCCCACGGACAGGTCGCCTCGACGTAGTCGTTGTGCTCTGCGAACGCGAACGCCGTGCCCTCGAGCTTGCTGGCGACCGATGCCAATCGCGCCAGCAGCGCCTCGCGGCCCGCAATGACCAGTCCGACGTGACCGCGCAGCACCTGCGGCCGGCCGCTCGGCAAGTGAAACTGGCTTTGACCGGCATTGATCCACATGTTGGTGTCGGACACCATCAGATAGGGGTCGCGGGTGAGCCCGAGCCCCGTGACGTAAAACAAGGTCGCGAGGCGCTGATCGGGGACCTGGACGTTGACGTGCTCGAGATGGATCGCGTTGCCGAGATCTTCGGCGGATCGGTCGAATTGTTGGGGCATGGATGCGGCTCTGGAAACGATGACGGACTGGCCATACTAGAGCAGAATTTCCGTCAGCCGAAACTGTCAGCCGATCACATCTGCGGGCAAAGTAGCATGCTCGTTGCCACCTTGCCGTGGCAGCCAGTCCCTGTAATCTGGCAAAAACATAGATAAGGGAAGGCATCGATGGGGGGAGTTCTGGAGGGCGTGCGCGTCCTCGACTTCGGACGCTATATCGCGGGACCGTATTGCGCGACATTGCTGGCCGAATTCGGCGCCGAGGTCATTCGCGTGGAAAAGCGCGACGGCAGCGAGGATCGCTTCGTGGCACCGGTCGGCGAAGGCGGTGAAGGCGCGCTGTTTCTGCAGATCAACCGCAACAAGAAGTGCATCACGCTCGATCCGATGAAGCCGGAGGGGCACGAGATAATGCGCCGCCTGGTTGCGACCGCGGACGTCGTCGTCGCCAACCTGCCTCCGCAGACCCTGCGCGCGATGAAGCTCGATTACGACTCGTTGAAGGCGATCAGGCCCGACATCATCCTGACGACGGCAACCGCGTTCGGCGGGCCGGGCCCCTGGTCCGACCGCGTCGGTTTCGACGGTGTCGGGCAGGTCATGTCGGGCTCGGTGTACATGACGGGCGCTGGCGATCCGCCTTACCGGGCCGCGGTGAACTGGGTCGATTTCGGAACTGCGCTGCATTGCGCGTTCGGGACGCTCGCCGCGCTGATCGAGCGCGGCAAATCCGGGCGCGGGCAGATCGTCGAGGGGGCGTTGCTCGCCACCGCGCTGTCCTTCACCAATGCCACGCTGATCGAGCAGGCGGTGATATCAGTCAATCGCGTTCCGACCGGCAATCTCGGCCAGACCGCTGCTCCAGCCGACATCTACCGCACCAAAGACGGCTGGGTGCTGTGCCAGGTCACGGGTCATCCGCTGTTCAAACGCTGGGCGAAGCTGATGGGCGAGGAGGCGAAGTGGCTGAACGATCCGCGCTTTGCCGACGACAACGGCCGCGGCAACAATGGCCCCATCATCAGCGAACGGATGGCACGCTGGTGCGCCGAGCGCACCACGCAGGAGGCTGTCGACACGCTTGGCGGTGCGATGATTCCGGCCGGGCCCGTCCTGAGCCCGCAACAGGCGCTGGATCATCCGCACATCCGTGCTGCCGGCTTCATGCAGGACGTCGATTATCCGGGCTTGCCGAAACGCGCACCGGTCGCACGAGCAGCCGTCCGGCTGTCGGAAACGCCGGGTGAAATCGCGGCGCGACCGCCGACGCTCGGCGAACATACCGATTTCGTCTTGGCCGAACTCGGCTACGACGCGGCTGCGATTGCGGCGCTTCGGCAAGGCGGCATCATCTAAAGCGGGATGGGGTTAGGTTGAATCGATTTGGGATTCCCAAATCAGCTTGTTTCTGATTCACCATGCTGGCTGG
>NZ_JBANAZ010000150.1:0-4778 GCF_059803455.1 Bradyrhizobium sp. UFLA05-108
GATGCCGGCTGCCACTTGGCTTGCTGCCGGCGCTGCCGCTACTACTGGTTTCGCTTGTCGCCGAACAGAGGCTGTCCGCGTGTTCGGCTTGGCGGGTTTGGGCCGCGTTGAGGCGGGCGCCTCAACCGTGACCGGCGGCAGGATTTGCTGGCTCTGAGCGCTGGCCATTCTGGGCGCTGACATCAGCGTCATGCCCATGGCAACAGCACTCACGCCGCAGAGGGCATGAACGCGTGACATCTTTTAAAACCTTCCTGGCGGCGATATCTTGCGCGCCGCAAAACTACAGATTTACCGCTCGGCTTGGCCGAGCCAGGGACAAGTCTGGTCAGGAAGAATATGGCGGTGCGCGAGCCTGAGCTGGCGAGCCAAAGCGAAGGTCCGACAGACCCGGTGTCCGCTTCAGCCAATTGAATGGTGCCGATTCGCGGTACGGGGCTGCAAGAGCAACCTGCTTTGGGGTATCGGTGGATGCGGTCGCGCTCGCGAGGCAGCAAAACGCACATGCACTGCCGTGTTCTCCGTGGCCGCCGCCTTGATCGATGGGCCGATCCGGTGCTGAGCCGCTGTCGTGGCAGATCGCCGCGGCGCCCAATGGGTCCGAGGCTGCAATAGCTGTCGCCCAGCATGCACCGATCGGCGCAAGGACTTGCACCAACAAGGCGATGAGGAAGATCGGCAAATATCTTTGCAGTTGCGCCCGCATGGAATGCCCCTCAGAGACGACTACTAGATCATGGCGAAGGGCAAGTCGAGCGCCATGAAAAGACGGCGGCAGTGCAGGTCATCGAAGCGCCGGCCAGAATGCGATCACTGAGTGAGAGCTTGTCACCGCGTGGAAGCATCGTTTCCACGATAGTCACCCTTGTGTACGAGCATCACAAACGAATTTGGCTTTCAAAATGAGCGACTTGGAGCCACAGGCCCCGAGCGGACATCCGGGCCTGTGAATTGGCCCCGCTTTTGCTCTCGCCAGTATGATGAATTTGGGTAGACATCATACTGGTGTGGCGCTGTGGAAGGGTTGGGTGAAGTGACGGGGGGCTGCTTTCGGATGTCCGATCGGGGCAAAGTCTTTCTTCTTGTCGCCGCTGCTCTGTGTGGTGATGGTCGCGTCTCAGCCCAAGAGGCAGGCATGACGCACGAGTTGCCGCCCATCCAGGTCACCCGCGAAGAGCGAACTGGGCCGAAGCACCAGGTGGTATCGCGCCGCACGAGAAGGCCCGCGGCCTCGACGCGGCTCGCAGTGCATCCGGTCGTGGCTGCGGGCTCGGGCGCGCGCAGCACCGCTTCCGGTGCGGCCTCTCCGCCCGGGATGGCAAGCGAAACAACGGTGTCGGGCGAGGAGATGCGGGCGAGGCCTGCCACGCGTCCGGGCGAACTCCTGGAGGCCGTGCCGGGATTGATTGTCACTCAGCACTCCGGCGAAGGCAAAGCGAACCAGTATTTCCTGCGGGGGTACAATCTCGACCACGGCACGGACCTTGCGATCTATGTTGATGATGTCCCGGTCAACATGCGCACCCATGCGCATGGTCAGGGCTATGCCGATCTCAACTGGCTGATCCCGGAGACGGTCGCTGCAATGGACGTGCGCAAAGGGCCCTACTTCGCCGATGAAGGCGATTTCTCTTCGGTGGGCAGCGTGCATATCGGCCTGATCGACCGCATGGAGAAGGGCCTCGCTCAGCTGACCGCCGGCAGCTTCGGTTATCGCCGTTTGCTCGGCATGGATTCCGCGAAGGTCGGCGACGGCGCGCTACTCGTTGCCGGCGAGGTCGGCACCTACAACGGTCCCTGGGAAAACCCGGACGACGTGCGGAAGCTGAACGGTCTCGTGCGCTACAGCCAGGGTACGGCGACCGACGGCATCTCGGTCACCGGCATGGCCTACTCCAACAAGTGGAATTCGACCGACCAGGTGCCGCAGCGCGCGATTACCTCGGGTCTGATCGGCCGGTTCGGATCGGAGGATCCAAGCGACGGCGGTAACACCAACCGCTTTGCGATCTCGGCGCGCGTGGCACAAAGCGATGATGCCGGCTCCTGGAAGGCAAACGCTTATGTGGTGAAGAGCGAGCTCGACCTCTTCAACAACTTCACCTATTTCCTGAGTGACCAGACGTTCGGCGACCAGTTCCATCAGCATGACGACCGCCTGATGGCCGGCGCCAATATTGCGCGTACACTGAACGGCTCGTTCGCGGGGCTGCCAATGGAGACGACCTTCGGCCTGCAATCGCGCTATGACGCCATCGATCTTGGGCTGACTGATACCTTCCAGCGCAGCTTCCTCGCCAATGTTCGCAGCGACAAGGTGGGTGAAGGCAGCGTCGGAATCTATGCCGAGAACACCGTGCGCTGGACTGACTGGATCAGGACCACCGTCGGCTGGCGCGGCGACTATTATGCGGCCAACGTCAACTCTCTCTACAATGCCAACAATTCCGGCCATGTCGATGCCGCGATAGGCAGTCCGAAGTTCCGGATGGTCCTGGGTCCGTTCGACAAGACCGAGTTCTTCCTCGGCGCTGGCTATGGCATGCACAGCAACGACGCACGCGGCGCGACGACGACGGAAGACCCGAACGATCCGGCAACCAAGCTCTCGCCCTCGCCACTGCTTGTACGCACCAAGGGAGCGGAGGTAGGCGTGCGCAGCCGGATTATTCCCGGGCTCGATACCTCACTCAGCGTCTTCATCCTCGATCAGGATTCCGAGATATTGTTCAGCGGCGATGCCGGCGATACCTCCGCGACCCGCGCAAGCCGGCGCTATGGTTTCGAGTGGACCAACCACTATCGGCCCAAGTCCTGGATCGACATCGACGCCGATCTCGCCATGACGCATGCGCGGTTTCTTGGCAATGACAGCGACCAAGCCGCGGTCTATGCCTCCCTTGCCGGTTATCCGGAAGCGCAAATCGGCAACGCGCCCGGCAACTATATTCCGAACGCGCCGCCGATGGTGGCGTCCGCCGGCATTACGCTCGGCGAGAAGACCGGGTGGTTCGGTGGCCTGCGCTGGCGCTATCTCGCCGCGAGCCCGCTGACGGAAGACAACGCATTCCGCTCACAGCCGACGAGCGTCTTCAACGGACGCCTCGGTTACCGCACCGACAACGGCTGGCGCATCCAGCTCGACGTGCTCAACCTCTTCAACACGAAAGGGAACCAGATCACCTATGCCTACGGCTCGCTCTTGAAGACAGATTCGCTCTATAACGTCTGCTATGTGCAGCAGGCTGCCCCTGCAGCCGTATGCCAGAATGGCGTCATGGACTACGTTCTTCACCCCATCGAGCCGCTGGCGTTTCGTGTCACCATGGCGGGAGCTTTCTAGCGAGCCGGCAATACTAGCGGCGTGACGAGGTGGCCGGTTTTGCGTGCATTGGAGCCTCGGATAATGCGCTACGAACTCAGCGATTACGAATGGACCACCATCAAACTGATGCTGCCGAAGAAGCCGCGTGGCGTTCCGCGTGTAAATGATGGTCGCGTACTCAATGGCATCTTTTGGGTCCTGCGTTCAGGTGCTCCATGGCGCGACCTGCCTGGAACCTATGGCCCCCGCACCACCTGTTACAACCGTTCGTTCGTTGGCGGCGGGCTGGCGTCTGGGAACAGATTATGGATGCGCTGGCTGCTGGTCGTGACGCGGCGGTGCAGATGATCGATACCTCCGTCGTGCGCGTGCACCAGCACGGAGCCTGCGTCGCGGACAACAACCATCAGGATATGGGTCGCTCGCGAGGGGGCCTGACCAGCAAAATTCACGCGGTGGTAGATGCTAATGGCCTGCCCGTGCATCTCGCCCGTACGCCGGGTGAGGCACACGACAATCGGCTATGCTCAGTCCTCCTCAGCACTTTGCCTCCCAAGACTATGTTGCTCGCTGATCGTGGCTACGACGCGGACTATCAGGGAACTTGCCCGTCGCAAGGAGCATGGGCGACATTCCGCCGAAGCGAAATTGCAAAGACCCGATCTGCTTCAGCCCGTATCTGTATCGCGCACGCAACTTGACCGAACGGTTCTTCAACAAGATCAAGCAATGTCGGCGTGTTGCGACCAGGTATGACAAACTCGCCGCAAACTACCTTGCCTTCGTCAAGCTCGCATCCATCCGCATTTGGCTGCGCGCTAATGAGTCCGCGCCCTGCCAAAGTAGTGCTAGATGAGCTTTCGTGTTACCGTTCCGGACTCATTGGGAGGGAGCTACAGTGGGAGAGGACAGCGCGGTGCCAGTGTGGGCAGTTATCGATAACGGTTTCCGGTTCACCCACGCTTGTCAGCGCCTGCAATTGCAGCTGGTGCCAGCGTAGATCGGGAAGCGTATTTTCGGTGGCGTCGCGCTGGACATCGGACCAGGTAAAAGAGAGGACAGGGACGAGCAAGACATTCGAGCGTCCCGGGTCTTCTGGAGGACGAGTTTTGCTGGAGTTTTGTGGTGATTGCGGGTCCACCATTGCAACCAAGCTCGACGCGATGCCTGGGGTAGTTGGCATCCCTGTTGGCGCATTCCTTGACCCAAAGTTTCCGGCGCCGAGCGTAGTAGTCTGGTGCGATAGCAAAGCGGAGTGGATGAAGTTTCCGGACAACACCCTTCAATTGGTCGACCAGACCCCACCCGCTGCAAGCAGGTAATCTCGAAGCAGTGGGGCGTTGAACGCGGGTTTCGTAGCTTTGTCGGCCGCGGCACTCCGCATAATCCCGATGGTGGAAGGCAGGCGCCCCGCCGGAAGCGGAGCGCCCATGGCCGTTCATCGCGACCAGAT
>NZ_JBANAZ010000151.1:0-4273 GCF_059803455.1 Bradyrhizobium sp. UFLA05-108
ACACTCTCAACCGGCTACCGGCCTCTCGGCTCTTGCCCCCGCGCAGCGGGCTGGAGCGCAGCGACTTCGTGCTTTGGCCCGTCTCTGGCCTGTTGTGAGATCTGCTTCAGTGCCGCTCCAAGGATGAAGCGGACATCCACCTTCACTGAACTAGGCTGACCCGAGGGAGCTAACAGCGAACTCGGCTTCAATCCGCAGGCGGACACTCCGGGCATGTGTCGTCGATCGACTCCAGCAACTCGGCGACCGCGACGGTGCCCGCCTCTGGGGAGACCTTCGACCGGGGGGTGCCGACGGGCAATATTGAAAGCGCAGTCCCTGGCGTGTGGATCGGCGCGGTCCTGCATCCAACCGTGCTCCTCACATTCGCGGATCGCTCCCGCTTCGAGAAGAATACTTCGCGCCCACCCCTCAATCGTGCGAATGGCCGGCCGCCGCTCCTTCATCATCAGCATCGAAACCGCTCCTGCCATACGTGCGCTCATGGTTCCGAAGGCCTAACACACGGCAGAGATTCGCAGATAAGGGGGCCGCGGTTTGTCCACCCCCGTTCCGGATGAATTGGCTATCCCTCGATACCGGCCTCTGCTCGATCAGTACTGATGGGTGGGCCATGGCCAGCCTTTACCCGTCGCATCAGGCTTGTTCGCCTACTGGCTGAGCGTCTTTATCCGGCGTCTCATCTGATTAAGTGCGCCAAGAAGGACTCGCAGGCTTCCTCGGCTTCAGAAAGCGTTTCGAAGGGGGACCCGATTACCTTGATGGCGGGTCTGCTCGGATAGATGGGTCGCCACGAGGCCAAAAAGCCGGGCTTCCCGTGAAGCCCGGGACCGTTATGGCTCTCGAAGCTGATCACAAACGAAAAGCCGCGGCTGCTTGCGCTCCAGACTTCCAGATCCTTTATGGGACTAACGACGCGGGTGAACTGCATTAGGCATCCGACCTGAACCGGCCCCTTGAGAGAAGGGATCGCTTCGTTGATTCGGAAAATGCAGGGCTGCTGTCGTAGCGGCTGTTTTCCCCAGCCGCTTCTGTGTCCGGAATCGAACAGTCAGGCGTCTGTGGTTAGGCTAGCCTGCTGGTTGATACGGAGAATGCGACATTGGCAATGGCAAAGTGAAGTGGTTCAACGCAACCAAAGGCTATGGCTTCATTCAACCTTATGATGGCGGCCCAGATGTCTTCGTCCACATCAGTGCTGTCGAGAAAGCCGGCTATACAACCTTGGCCGAAGGCGCACGTATCAGCTATGAGCTGAGGGCGGGGCGCTCGGCCAAAATGTCCGCGGAAAGTCTGCAAATTGGGTGACGGGGATGGAAGCACCATCCCGTGGAAAGGACCACCACGGGAGCGACTCACTCAGGATATCGAGCGACCGTGGTGGCAATCTGAAAATAGGCCGGCTGCTTCGCAAAGGCAGTGATCCGATGACCGACCAGCTTGGAGAGGCGCAAAGGCGCCGGCATCAAGCCGAAGAATTTCGCGCCAAGGCCGGCCTGATGTCCGATGCCGAGACGCGCGCTCAATACCTCAGACTTGCGGGCGCGTACGATGCGCTGGCGGAAAACGAAGAGCGGATAGCGGGCAACTTCCTCACGCCCAGCAAACCGTGACGTCAATTGAGTGTGCGCCGCTGCTTCCCGGCCCACACAGAGAGGCGCTTCCTCGGCCTTTGGCAGGTAGACACCGAACTGTGACGGCCGTCTATCCCCTCGGCTGTCCCAACGGCTAGCCGGCCTTGCCAAGTACGCCCATGCTGCAATCGAGGTGCAGCGCTAGTGCCGACGCGCCGACAGTAGCGGCTTTCTGGATCGGGATCGAGGGACAGGCTCGGCGACGGGTGCGACGGCCAGTGTCATTCCTGTCGGATTGCCGCAGGATAGCTCACTTCGGCTTTCGGCGGCATAGTGGACCATACCCGGACTTGCCGCTGGCCAACCCGGTCGCGAATTGACCCAAAAGCGACGTCGGGCAGCTTCCAATCTTGTCATCGGCACGAGAGGTCATTCAGGCTACCGGGGATCTGGAATACGCTTAGCCCGTGCCACGCGCCGCAGCACGCGCGACAGCTCCTCGGCCGCATAAGGCTTCTGAACGAGGTAGAATCCATGCCGACCCTCTTCAGCGAGGACTTCGCTGTAACCCGAGGTCAGCACCACCGGCACTTTGGGATGGCGACGCCGGATCTCCCGACCAAGGTCAACCCCGTTCATTCCAGGCATGATCACGTCGGAGAACACCACGTCGAATCTGTTCGCCTCGTCGAGAAGTTTGAGCGCCTCGGTCGCATTCGTCGCTAGGGTCGTGTCGTAGCCGAGGTCTGCCAGGATCTGGGTCGAGGACCGTCCAACTTCTATGTTGTCTTCCACTACGAGAACACGGGGACCCCGGTCGTTCTCGGACAGCGCGTCGGCTGGATTAACGTCGATCTCAAGCCGGTCTTTATTCGAGGCTGCCTCGCCCGCGGCGCGCGGAAGGTAGAGCGTAAAGGTGGTCCCCCGGCCCACCTCGCTTTTAACCGCGACGTCACCACTCGATTGTTTGGCAAAGCCGTAGACCTGGCTAAGGCCCAGGCCCGTGCCCTTACCCACTTCCTTCGTGGTGAAGAACGGCTCGAAGACATGCGCGAGCTTGTCCACCGGGATGCCTGAGCCTGTGTCGGTCAGCGAGACGGCCACGAAAGGGCTGCGATTGCCCGCGTGCCCGCGGACGGGCGGCATGCCAGCGATCTCCTCAATGCGGATGTGCAGCGAACCCTCGCCACCCATCGCGTCGCGCGCGTTCACAGCCATGTTGACCAGCGCCGTCTCGAACTGACTGACATCCGCTTCGATGAGGCAGCTCTCGCAAGAGATCTCCGTCCTGATTCGAATGCGCGATCCCACGATGGTGCGGAGCATGTCGCTGATGGCCTGCACGCGTTCGGACGCGTCGAACACCACGGGCTTGAGCGCCTGGCGCCGCGCGAACGCGAGAAGCTGACCGGTCAGCCTCGAGGCTCGATCTACGGTATCGGAGATCGCGTCCACGTAGCGGCGCCGGCGCTCCTCAGGGAGACCGGGCCGGCGCAAGAGGTCAGTGGAGCTCTTGATGATGGTGAGCAAGTTGTTGAAGTCGTGCGCCACGCCCCCTGTGAGCTGGCCCACCGCCTCCATCTTCTGTGCTTGGCGCAAAGCTTCCTCGGCCTCCATCAGCTCGGCGGTGCGCTCTACGACGCGGCGTTCCAGCGAAGCTGCAAGTTCCCGGATCTCCTGCTCCGCTCGCCTGCGCTCGACGGCCGTTCGGGTGCGATCAGCGACCTCGCGGATCAGCTCGAGTTCGTCGGGCGTCCACTCGCGCGCCGTTGCGTGGTTGAGGTAAAGCAGCGCAACGAAGCCGCCCTGTTCCGTCACGGGCATGTTTACGATGGACTGCGCGCTGATCGCTTTCAGGGCATCGGCCGTCGCGGCTGTTCGGGGGTCCTTTTCGGCATCGGGAAATACCACCGTCTCGCCACGCTTGAGGTCCTCGATATAAGAGCCGTAGTCGCGAAAGTGCAGCACGCCGGCAAGGCTCCTGATGCCCGGCGCGTTCCAGTCCCGCTCGATGGTGATCGTCTCGGCCGCCTTGTCGATCGTGCCATAGCCGGCCCGGCTTACCCCCAGTGTGCGCCCGAGGATCTCGGCCGCGGCGTAGGAAAGTTCGGCTGGGTCGTCGACGTCGCGAATGCGATCGGAAAGGTCGACGAGAGCGATGCGGCGCGCCTCGGCCAACCGACGGTCTGTCTCGTCACGCGCGATCTTGATGAAGCCCCGCCCACGGCCCTGGTCATCCGGCGGCAGGGACCGCATCGACCCGCTCAGGAACACACGCGACCCGTCGGCGCGCTCATGCCAGCGCTCGTCAGGGGCGAAGCCCTCGTTGCGCGCCTTGAAAGCCTCAGCCTCGGGCTGCCCAGATGCGCGGTCCTCGGGTATGAAGATCGCGTCGGCCGAACGACCCGTCATATCGGCGGCCGTCCAGCCGAAGATCGCTTCGGCACCCACCGACCAGCTTGTGACGCGGCGCTCCGGGTCAGTGGCAATGATGGCGTAGTCTGCGGCGCTCTCGACGACGAGCCGCAGTCTCTCTTCACTCGCCCGTAGCGCTTCGAGTCTGGCGCGGGCCTCGTACTGACGGAGCCGGCTGCGCAGCGCCGAACGCGCGAGGCTGACCAGGGTCGTCGGGTGAAAGGGGCGCTCAAGAAACGTGACGTTGCCCAGCATGTCGAGAAAGCGATGCGCAGTCGGATTGC
>NZ_JBANAZ010000152.1:0-2771 GCF_059803455.1 Bradyrhizobium sp. UFLA05-108
ATTACATGCAGAGGCGCGCGGCAGCACGGACAGCAGGTCACCTCCGGGACAATCGTGACGTCGATATGCGGCAGATGAGCCGGAAGCGCACCACGGCTGGCGCGACGCCGTTCAGCGCGCTGGCGTGCGCCTGCCGTGTCCTTCCGGTCCTGAGCCGCCTCGTCGCTGGCAATGGCCTGCTCGATGTCCTCGATCGCCAGCTGCAACTGCTCAGGATCGAGCTTCTCCGAGCGGCGACCGAACTGCGCGCGTTGCAGCTGGCGCAAGAGATGCTGAAGGCGATCCATTTGCGACAGCGCCTGGTCGCGTTCGACCATAGCCGCGTCGCACTTTGCGATCGCCGCGTCGCGCTCCGCGCGTGCCGCCGCAACCAGCGCCTGCAGCGCCTCGATATCAGTCGGAAGTTGATCCGTGGTCTCGCTCACGCCCGGTACTCAATCTGATTCGCGGGCCCTTGTGGTAGACTGCTGCCGACATGATTCAATTGGTCAACAGGGTTCACGAGGTTGCGCTTGGCTGAGCAATGTCGCGGGCATGCAGGCGCGACCAGTCCAGGCCGTCCATCAGCGCGGCGAGCTGTGATGCGGACAAACGCATCACGCCATCGCTGATCGGCGGCCAGCGGAACGCAGAATGCTCCAGCCGCTTCCACAGAAGCACGAGCCCGGACCCGTCCCAGGCCAAAATCTTCAAACGGTCCGCCCGCTTTGAACGAAAGACGAAAATTGTCCCCGCGAAGGGATCGTGGTGGAGTTGTTCGCGCACCAAAGCAGCGAGACCGTCGGCACCTCTACGGAAGTCGACCGGCCTCGTCGCGATCATGATTTTCACGCCCGCCGAAGCCGCGATCATGTCGTCGCCCTCACGGCCCGCAGCACATCGCGCAGCCAGGCTGGGTCGACCCCGGCCGCTGCACGCACTACCGCACCGCCAATCTCGATACTGATCGTCATCGAGTTCCGTATTGCCGCTTCCGCGGCCGTCGCAGTGGCGGGCAGCTCAGACACCACCGGTACGAAGAATGGCGCATCCTCCGCCGGCAAACTCAGCGAACCGGCACGCGCCGCCTTGCGCCACGCGAACAGGTGTTGCGGCGAGATGTCGTGTCGGCGCGCCACCTCGGACGCAACAGCGCCCGGTGCATACGACTCTGCCACGATCCGCCCCTTAGCCGCGTCGCTCCACCGCCGCCGACGCCCTGCTCCGACTTGGATATCCACCCGGCCCCGTGGCTCCGAAGCGTCAACTATATGGTCAACCATATATGCGAACCTAACTTGAATATGACGGCTCGCATGTTGCCGATCAGCTCACGCTGAACAAGGTGCGGGAGAAACGCCGCTTACGATGAACTGGGTGGGCGGCGATGCGGGCAAGGATGTCCGTGAGCCAGGCTTGCGGATCAACGCCGTTCATTTTGGCCGTGACGATCAAGCTATACATGGAAGCCGCGCGCCGCCCACCGCGGTCAGAGCCGCAGAACAGCCAGGCCTTTCGCCCGAGCGCCATCACCCGTTCATTCTGCCCATGTCGGGCAGGAGTTGGAAGTGCAATACCGTTGGCATCCCTATTTTGGCTGCAAGGTCGGCATCCGGCGCATAGCGCAGCGAGCAACCGGTCGATTCCTGAGCGTTATGGGCCCGGCGGGCGTGGTCGTTACCATTGCCGACTGGATGCTCGATCCCGTCATTTGCGCCGGGATGTGCATGGGTACGCCGCGCGTGGACCTCGCGGCACTTGTTGAACTGAAGCGGCTGTTGATAGGCGCCGCCAACACGACACACTCCTGCGGCGATGCCGGAATCGTTCAGGAGAATCACCATGACGTATCCCAAGCTGCCGTCGACAATAGCGAGTCGGCAGATGAACCTGCTGTTCGACGCCAAAAGATCGGAAGCGATGAGTCCCGCGGAGCGGAACAGAGTCGTATTGATACTGGCTCAGATACTGATGCAGGCGGCCGGCCTCAACGTCGAGGAGCTTGAAGATGACAAGCTCTGAGCTGATTCCTGCGGCCGTTCTTGAACGCAAGGCGGTCGTATATGTGCGCCAGTCGACGCAATCCCAGGTCATGACCAATCTCGAGAGCCAGCGTCGCCAATATGACTTGGTCGACATTGCCCGCCAGCGCGGATTTGTCGACGTGGAAATCATCGATGACGATCTCGGCCGATCGGCAAGCGGGACGGTGGCGCGCCCTGGGTTCGATCGCCTGGTCGCATGGCTATGCGCCGGCAAGATCGGTGCGGTCTTGTGCTTCGACGCGTCGCGGCTCGCCCGCAACGGTCGGGATTGGCATCACCTGCTCGAATTGTGTGGGCTCGTCGACGCCCGCGTCATCGATCTCGACGGCGTTTACAATCCCTGCCGGCCCAATGATCGCTTGCTCCTGGGCATGAAGGGCAGCATCAGCGAGTTCGAACTGGGCGTGCTCCGCGCGAGAATGCTGGACGCCGCCCGCTCGAAGGCGAGCCGGGGTGAGCTGCGACTGTCAGTTCCGTTCGGCTACGTCTGGCATCGCGAAGTGGGACTTGGTTTTGATCCTGACCTGCGCCTCCAAGAAGTGATCCGACTCATCTTCACGCGCTTCCGCCAGCTTGGCAGCGCGCGCCAGGTATTGCTTTCGATGAAGACCGATCAGATCCATTTCCCCCGGCCCTCCGACGAAGGCTGCATGACCAGCTTCGAATGGATGCCGATTCGTTATCGCAACGTCATCGCGGTTCTCAAGAATCCATTTTACGCCGGAGTCTATGTTTACGGAAAGAGCG
>NZ_JBANAZ010000152.1:2870-4267 GCF_059803455.1 Bradyrhizobium sp. UFLA05-108
TGCCGATTCGTTATCGCAACGTCATCGCGGTTCTCAAGAATCCATTTTACGCCGGAGTCTATGTTTACGGAAAGAGCGAGAAGCGCACCGCCATCGTCGATGGGAGGGCACGACGAAGCTACGGGCACAGCAAACCCTTTGGGACGTGGGAAGTGATGATCAAGGATCATCACGAAAGCTACATCACCTGGGACGAGTTCGAGCGCAATCAGAAGCAGCTCGCCCTCAACAATTACGGCCGTGCCGGAGGCGTCAAGACCGGGCGAGGCGGAAGAGCGCTTCTCTCAGGCATCATGATCTGCGGACGATGCGGACGACGGCTCAGCGTCGCCTATACTGGCAATCCGCAAAGCCGACCGGTCTATCGCTGTTACAAGCCAAACCTTATGATGGGCTTGCCTCGGTGCATGACTTTCGGAGGTCCGCGGGTCGATTCCGCGATCGCGAGCGAACTGCTCCGGGCTGTCGAACCAATGGCGATCGAAGCCGCGTTCAGGGCGGAACGGATGTATCGAGAACAAGAGGAAGACCAACAGAGAATCCTGGATCTGGGACTGCAGCAGGCGCGCTACGAGGCAAACCTGGCCGAGCGCCGGTATGCCGCTTGCGATCCTGACAATCGTCTCATCGCGGCACAGCTGGAGAAGAATTGGGAGATCGCGCTCCGCCGCGTCCGCGATTTGGAGGAACGTCGACCGGCCGCAAAGCAAGCGGAGATCGGAATCGATCCGAATGCTTTTGCCAATTTGGCAGAGAACCTCTCTGAGGCTTGGAATGCGCCGGGCGTCACGATGCGTGCACGCCAACAATTGCTGCGGGCTTTGATCGTCGACATCATCGTCGATGTCGACGAAGAGGCACGTGACGTCGTGCTTACGATTCACTGGCGCGGCGGCCAACACTCCGAGCTGCGCGTGCGTAAGCCGCGAACCGGAGAACATGGCTGCGCGACGACCGAAGATGCGCTGGCGGTCATGCGCAGCATGGCCGGTCGCTGGCCAGACGAGCATATTGCCGCATCGCTTAATCGGATGGGCCTGCCTACCGGTCAGGGCAAGACCTGGACGGCGCATCGCGTCTCTTCAGTTCGCCGCGTGCGCGGTATCCATGCCTACCGATCTGCGGAAAAAGATGGCGAATGGCTGACCTTGACCGAAGCGGCCGCAGCGTTGCGCGTCACAAGTCACACGGTACGCCGTCTGATCAAATCTGGCGTACTGCCGGCGGTGCAGGTTGTGCCCGGCGCGCCGCACCAGATTCGCGCCGAAGACTTGGCGTCGGAATCGGTGAAATCTGCGGTAGCCCGAAAAGGTCGCCCGTGTCGCGTCGACGACACGGACACGATTCCAATGTTTACAGACACTTAAAGAAGGAATGCACAATGACTCAGGCATCGC
>NZ_JBANAZ010000153.1:0-4187 GCF_059803455.1 Bradyrhizobium sp. UFLA05-108
GATGATCGGTCCGACCGCAGCGCCGACGAAGGCGTCGGCCCAGAAGGGGGTCGGCTTGGGAAACAGGATACGGACCGTAAGATCGTCGACCTTCTCCACCGTGATATCGCGATAGACGGCAATGCTGGTTGCTGCGGTCGCGGGGTCCTTCGCATATTCCCAGTTGAACACGACGTCGTCGGCGGTGAACGGCTTGCCGTCATGCCATTTGACGCCGGGCTTGAGCTTCCAGGTCACCGACTTGCCGTCGGCGGCGAGGCCGCCGTTCTGGATCGACGGGATCTCGGCCGCGAGCACCAGCTTCATGTTGCCGTCGGGATCCCAGCAGGCCAGCGGCTCGTAGAACAGGCGCGAACCGTCCTGGTCCTTGGTGCCGGTGGCGAAATGCGGGTTGAGAAGGGTCGGACCCTGCCACCACAACAGCTTCAGCGCGCCGCCGCCGCCACGCTTGGTAGGCTTGTAGGTCGAGGGCCCCTCGGCCATGGCGACGCCGCCGAGCGCGAGGATCTGGTTGGCCAGCGGGGCGGTCAGGCCGACAGCAGCCATGCGCTTGACGAAGGCGCGGCGATCCATCCGGCCGTCCGCCACCTTGTCGATCATTGCGCGCAGTTTCTTGTCCAGCATGGTTGTCCCCCGTCTGGTTCCGGTATGGATGCAGGCAACCGCAAAGGGCCGCCGGGTTAGCTGGCGGTAGATGGCACACCGAATGGGGCGCGCGTCAACTGCGACCGTGTGTATGCAAACGGTCTGCTGGCTGTCTCTTGGGCAAAACTCTGTTCCGCCGCTCAACCGTTTGGCAATTCGGCGGCGAAACGCCCGTTAATCAACGCTGCACTGCGGAAAATTTATTCGGCAGATCAGACGAAGTAACGAGACCGAATTCTACGCCACGGACATATCCAGCGGTGGTGCAATATGGTCCGGCAGCGGACAGACGTAAGGTGTCTTGGCAGTCCGCTTCGTCAGATCCGCTTTCGCAGCCTTGATCAGCTCCGGCTCCGTCAGCGCCTTGATGCCGAGACCGGCCATCGCCTTGGCGGCCTGCACCATCGCCTTGTGGGCATGCGGGGTCTTGCCCTGCGCCACCACCTGCCAGGTGTGGAACGGCGTGCCGATTGCAACCGTCGGTGCATGGACTTGCACGGTCGGCACCACCCAGCTCACGTCACCGACGTCGGTCGAGCCGACCAGCGGATTGCGCTTGGCATCGAGCGGCACCAGGAAGTCGGCGAGCGGCCGCTCCGTCGGCTCCATGCCGATCGCGTAATAGACCGACGCGATGTCCTTGTCGCTCAGCGTCGCGCGAATCTGGCCGGCGAAATTCTTGTCGGCATCGTCGAAATGCGGCGGTCCGAGCTCTTCCATCACCCGGTGCAGCGCCTGCTCCAGCGGCGCGTTGGGCAGGATGTTGGAGACTGCGGAAATGATCTTCATCTCTACCTTAGTCTCGGTCATCAGGGCTGCGCCCTGCGCGATCTTGCTCACGCGCTCGACGAGCTCGGTCATCCCTGGAAGATCACGGGCGCGGATGGAATAGCGCACGCGGGCATGGGCCTGCACCACGTTCGGCGCGATACCGCCAGTATCGAGCAGCGCGTAGTGCACGCGCGCGTCGCTCGGCATGTGCTCGCGCATGTAGTTGACACCGACATTCATCAATTCGACCGCGTCGAGCGCGGAACGACCGAGATGGGGCGAAGCCGCCGCATGCGAGGTACGACCGGTGAAGATGAAATCGGCGCGCGTGTTGGCAAGCGACGGCGTCACCGCGACTTCCCAGAAGCTGTGGGGATGCCAGGTGATGGCAATGTCGGCGTCCTCGAACGCGCCGGAGCGCACCATGAAGGCCTTGGCCGCGCCGCCTTCCTCCGCCGGACAGCCATAATAGCGCACACGGCCGGGCACCTTGTTCTCGGCGAGCCAGTCCTTCACCGCGGTCGCCGCGAGCAGCGCTGCCGAACCGAGCAGATTGTGACCGCAGCCATGGCCATGGCCGCCGGTCTCGACCGGACGATGCTCGGCGACGCCCGCCTCCTGGCTGAGGCCCGGAAGCGCGTCATATTCACCGAGGAAGGCGATGACCGGACCGCCCTCGCCCCACTCGCCCATCAGCGCAGTCGGAATGCCTGCGACATTCTCGGTGATACGGAAACCCTGATGACGCAGCTCGGCGAGATGCTCGGCGGCGGAGCGCGCCTCGGTGTAGCACACCTCCGGCGTTCCCCAGACCTTGTCGCTCAAGTCGATGAAACGCGCCTTGATCGTATCAATGCCACGCCAGATATCGCTGCGGTTGTCCATGCTTCGGTCCGTGATCCCTTTGTCAAACGAAGCACCAAGGGTTAGCAGCTTCGCCCGAGCGCGCCTAGCACCGGCCGGGACACCTGCCATGCGGCCGAAGCGGCACGCAAGTTGTGACACCGATTTCATCAATTCGCGTTGGCCGTCTGTTCCAACGGTCTTTCAAGACAGCCCTGCGAGGCATACATTGGCGGTGCTTCGCGCCTTGCTCGTTGCCGCAACTGCTGGAACGCCCAGGCCAAGAGACTTGCAAGGAGAGAACTCCATGCCCGCTCTGACCGAATGGAGAGTGCCGCCGGCACATCAGCCGCGTGCCGGAGACTACGGATTCGATCTCGACCGTGTGCTCTCCTCCGTCGTCGGCCTGCATTCTATCATCCCGTCGGACGCTTTCAGCGCCGAGACGCTCGGCACGGAGCGCGCCGGCAATGGCATCGTGATCGATGACGGCCTCGTGCTGACCATCGGCTACCTCATTACCGAGGCGGAAGCGGTATGGCTGCATCTTGGCGACGGACGCGTGATGGAAGGCCATGTGCTGGGTTTCGACCAGGTCACCGGCTTCGGCCTGGTGCAGGCGCTCGGCAGGCTCGACCTCGCGCCCGTTCCGCTCGGATCGTCGGCCGCGACCGGGATCGGGGACCGCGTCGTGCTCGGCGGCGCCGGCGGGCGCACGCGATCGGTCGCAAGCCAGATCGTGGCCAAGCAGGAATTCGCCGGCTACTGGGAATATCTGCTGGATGAAGCGATCTTCACCTACCCCGCCCATCCGAACTGGGGCGGCACGGGGCTGTTCAACGATCGCGGCGAGCTGATCGGGATCGGCTCGCTGCAGCTCGAACGCGAGCGAGACGACAAGGCCGAGCACGTCAACATGGTCGTGCCGATCGACCTGCTCGCGCCGATCCTGGACGATTTGCGTAAATTCGGCCGCGTCCACAAGCCGGCGCGGCCCTGGCTCGGGCTGTTTTCGACCGAGATCGATCGCCGCGTGGTGATCATCGGCATCTCCTCGAACGGACCCGCGGCCCGCGCCGAGCTCAAGACCGGCGACGTCATCCTGGCCGTCGATGGCGAGAAGGTGACGAGCCAGACGGGCTTCTATCGCAAACTGTGGTCGCTCGGCACTGCGGGCGTCGATGTGCCCCTGACGGTGCACCACGAAGGCGTCACCTTCGACGTGACGGTGACCTCGACCGACCGCATGAAGCTGTTGAAAGCACCAAGGCTGCATTGATTGAGGCTGCGCCAAAGCAGGACAGGAACACGGGGCCATGAGCGAGGCCGTGGTCGACGACATCGTGGCCGTGCTACCGCCGCTGCTCGATTCGTTGGACGCGCTCGGCTTCGTCGCGCGGCACCTGCACCCGCCGGCCTTCGACTCCGTCATGACCGCGATCGGAACGCCGGATAAGGCGTTGCAGGCCGCGCGCTCTGCGCTTGGCGAATGGCCGCAGGCTTTTGCCGACATGCGGAGCCTGCTCGATCGAGCCTGTGACGAAGCGCTCGCCGCGTTGGGCGGCTTGCGGACAGTTCAAGCCGGCAATGGCGATATCGTCGCGGTCTTCCGCGCGCTGCGACACACGCCGCGCGCGCTTGAAGCGCTCTATCCGCTCGCTCAAAAATTTCCTCCGGTGAGCAGCTTCTTTCTCAACGCCGCGATGCGCGAGAACGAAGATCTGTTGATCCAGCTCGCCGAAGCTCCTACCGGGCAGACCGGCATCTTCCATCGTAACAACGAGCCCGGCAGCCGCGGCGGCTACTCGCTCTACGTGCCGGAATACTACACGCCCGAGCGGTCCTGGCCGCTGGTGATGGCGCTGCATGGTGGCCGCGGCAATGGCCGCGGCTTCCTGTGGAGCTGGCTGCGCGACGCGCGCAGCATC
>NZ_JBANAZ010000154.1:0-4152 GCF_059803455.1 Bradyrhizobium sp. UFLA05-108
GAGATCGACAAGATCAGCCGCAAGTCCGACAACCCGTCGATCACCCGAGACGTGTCGGGTGAGGGCGTGCAGCAGGCACTCCTGAAGATCATGGAAGGCACGGTGGCTTCGGTCCCCCCGCAGGGCGGCCGCAAGCATCCGCAGCAGGAGTTCCTGCAAGTGGACACCACCAACATCCTGTTCATCTGCGGCGGCGCCTTCTCGGGCCTCGAGAAGATCATCTCGGCGCGCGGCCGGTCGACCTCGATCGGCTTCGGTGCCTCGGTGATGGCACCGGAAGATCGCCGCACCGGCGAGATCTTCCGTCACGTCGAGCCCGAGGATCTCCTGAAGTACGGCCTCATCCCTGAGTTCGTCGGCCGTCTGCCGGTCGTTGCGACGCTCGAGGACCTCGACGAGACCTCGCTGAAGAAGATTCTGACCGACCCGAAGAACGCGCTGGTCAAGCAGTATCAGCGCCTGTTCGAGATGGAGAACATCGAGCTGACCTTCGCCGACGAGGCGCTTGGCGCGGTTGCCCGCAAGGCGATCGAGCGCAAGACCGGCGCGCGCGGACTGCGCTCGATCCTCGAGGCGATCCTGCTCGAGACCATGTTCGATCTGCCGGGCCTGGAAGGTGTGGAAGAGGTCGTGATCTCCCGCGAGGTCGTGGAAGGCACGGCGCGTCCGCTCTACATCTACGCCGATCGCTCCGATCGCGCGGTCGAAAATGCCAGCGCCTGAACGGTGCTGGTCTGAGCCTTCGAACCTCTCGAATTGACGGCTGCGGAACGTGTCTCCGCAGCCGGTGCTGCGTCGCTCGTCCCGCGTGCGTAAGCGCTGAATGGCGCGCGTTTTTCAATGGCTTGACACCCCCCGGGTCGATAGCCACCTAATGTCAACGGCGAGCAGGAATTCTCTTCAAGATTCGCCTCACTTCGATCCGGCGAAGCCGGTCCAAGCTTTAGGGCCTACTGGTTTTGCGGATCACCTCGGCACCTTGTGGCGGTTGCGCTAGCTACGGCGGGCTGCGTGCAAGGGGGCAAAGCAAAAGGAAAAGGCCATGACCAATCCCAAACCCCGGCCAACCATCATTCACGGCGAAGCGCACGCTTATCCCGTGCTTCCCTTGCGCGACATCGTCGTTTTCCCGCACATGATCGTGCCGCTCTTCGTTGGCCGCGAGAAGTCGATCCGCGCGCTCGAAGAGGTGATGAAGAACGATGCGCTGATCATGCTCGCGACGCAGAAGAACGCATCCGACGATGATCCGGCGCCCGATGCGATTTACGAGACCGGTACGCTCGCCAGCGTGTTGCAGCTCCTGAAGCTTCCCGACGGCACGGTGAAGGTGCTGGTCGAAGGGCTCGAGCGCGCGCGCGTGGAGAAGTACACCGATCGCGCCGACTATTACGAAGCGACTGCGGTCGCGCTCGCCGACACCGATGCCAAGTCGGTCGAGGCCGAAGCGCTGGCACGCTCGGTCGTGTCCGACTTCGAGAGCTATGTGAAGCTCAACAAGAAGATCTCGGCCGAGGTCGTTGGCGTCGTGCAGGCGATCACCGATTTCGCCAAGCTCGCCGACACCGTTGCCTCGCATCTCGCCGTCAAGATCGCGGATCGGCAAGGAATTCTGGAGACGCTGTCCGTCACCTCGCGCCTGGAGAAGGTGTTGGGGCTGATGGAGAGCGAGATCTCGGTGCTGCAAGTCGAGAAGCGCATCCGCTCGCGCGTCAAGCGCCAGATGGAGAAGACCCAGCGCGAGTACTATCTCAACGAGCAGATGAAGGCGATTCAGAAGGAGCTCGGCGACGACGATGGTCGCGATGAGCTCGCTGATCTCGAAGAGAAGATATCGAAGACCAAGCTGTCGAAGGAAGCGCGCGAGAAGGCGCAGCACGAGCTGAAGAAGCTGCGCCAGATGTCGCCGATGTCCGCGGAAGCGACCGTCGTGCGCAACTATCTGGATTGGCTCCTGTCGATCCCGTGGAACAAGAAGTCCAAGGTCAAGAAGGATCTGGAAGCCGCGCAGGCGGTTCTCGATGCCGATCACTACGGGCTTGAGAAGGTCAAGGACCGCATCGTCGAGTATCTTGCGGTGCAGTCGCGCGCCAACAAGCTCACGGGTCCGATCCTGTGCCTGGTCGGCCCGCCCGGCGTCGGCAAGACCTCGCTCGGCAAGTCGATCGCCAAGGCGACGGGGCGCGAATTCGTGCGCGTCTCGCTCGGCGGCGTGCGCGACGAGGCCGAGATCCGCGGTCATCGCCGCACCTATATCGGCTCGATGCCCGGCAAGATCATCCAGTCGATGCGCAAGGCGAAGTCGTCCAATCCGCTGTTCCTCTTGGACGAGATCGACAAGATGGGCGCCGACTTCCGCGGCGATCCGTCCTCGGCGCTGCTCGAGGTCCTGGACCCCGAGCAGAACTCGACCTTCAACGACCACTATCTCGAGGTCGACTACGATCTCTCCAACGTGATGTTCATCACGACCGCGAATACGCTCAATATTCCGGGGCCGCTGATGGACCGCATGGAGATCATCCGGATCGCGGGCTACACCGAGAACGAGAAGGTCGAGATCGCGCGCAAGCACCTGATCCCGAACGCGGTGTCCAAGCACGGTCTGGACTCCAAGGAGTTCTCGATCGACGATGACGCGCTTTTGCTTCTGATCCGCCGCTACACCCGCGAAGCGGGCGTGCGCAATCTGGAGCGTGAGCTCTCGACACTCGCCCGCAAGGCGGTGAAGGAGCTGATGATCTCGAAGAAGAAGTCGGTCAAGGTCACCGAGAAGACTCTGGAAGAGTTTCTGGGTGTGCCGAAGTACCGCTTCGGCGAGATCGAGAGCGAGCCGCAGGTCGGCATCGTCACCGGCCTTGCATGGACCGATGTCGGCGGCGAGCTGCTGACGATCGAAGGCGTCATGATGCCCGGCAAGGGCAAGATGACGGTCACGGGCAATCTGCGCGACGTCATGAAGGAGTCGATCTCGGCGGCGGCATCCTACGTCCGCTCCCGCGCGATCAACTACGGTGTCGAGCCGCCGATGTTCGACAGGCGCGACATCCACGTGCACGTGCCGGAGGGCGCTACCCCGAAGGACGGTCCGTCCGCGGGCGTTGCGATGGCCACCGCGATCATCTCGGTCATGACCGGCATCCCGGTCCGCCACGATGTCGCAATGACCGGCGAGATCACGCTGCGCGGTCGCGTGCTGCCGATCGGCGGTCTGAAGGAGAAGCTCCTGGCTGCCGCCCGCGGCGGCATCAAGACGGTGCTGATCCCTGAGGACAACGCCAAGGATCTCACGGAGATTTCCGATGCGATCAAGGGCGGCATGGACATCGTCCCGGTCTCGCGGCTCGACGACGTCGTCGCCCGGGCATTGGTGAAGAAGCCGGTGCCGATCGTCTGGGAAGAGGACACCAAGGTGACGGTGAAGCCGGACGGCGACGAAGCAGCCGGCGGCCTGACCGCTCACTGACCGGCCAAAGATGTTAAAACGGCGCCTTCGGGCGCCGTTTTTGTTTCGGGAGCATGGGCATGCAGATTGACGGACAATGCCATTGCGGCCGGGTCAGCTACGCGGCGGAGATCGATCCGGATGCCGTCTCGGTGTGCCACTGCAACGATTGCCAGGCGCTGACCGGGTCTCCCTTCCGGGTGACCGCGGTCTGCTCCGGTCAAACCATCCGCCTGACCGGCGGAAAGCCCAAGGTCTATGGCAAGCGCGGCGACAACGGCCGGATGCGCTTCCAGCATTTCTGCGGCGACTGCGGTTCCCCGTTGTTCACCAGCGGCGAGGGCACCGAAGCCGATGATTGGGGCATCCGCTGGGGCAGCATCCGCCAGCGCGAGGCCTTGCGGCCCAGCCGGCAGATCTGGTGTCAGTCGGCGGCGCTGTGGATCGACGCCGTGCCGGGGCTGCCAGGGCGGCCCAGGGACTAACACTGATTGACGTTCGGCCCTTGCCCCTTCGGGGGGCCTAGGGCTAAAGATGCGGCGAGGGGCGGTTAGCTCAGCTGGTTAGAGCATCTCGTTTACACCGAGAGGGTCCGCGGTTCGAATCCGTGACCGCCCACCAGCCTTCTCACTGTCCGGCCCGAAGACATGGGTAACGGACCGTACCTAAGACATGGGTGACAGCCTCGTGCCGAACGGGTTGTCGAG
>NZ_JBANAZ010000155.1:0-3639 GCF_059803455.1 Bradyrhizobium sp. UFLA05-108
CTGGAGGTGGCGGGGGCGGCGGGGCAGGCAGTGGTGGTGCCGGAGGAGCAGGAGCTGGCAGTGGTGGTGGCGGTGGTGCGGGAATAGGCGTCGGTGCGGGAGCCGGCGGTGGTGTGGGAGCCGGCGTCAGTGGTGTTGGCGGTGGCAGTTATGGTGGGGGAAATCCTTATCCCGGTGCATACGGTTGGTCTTACCCGAGCCGATTAGCCCCAAGGGGTCATAAGGCTTGGTTCGGTGGCGCTCATGGTGCGCCTTATGCCGGTGCATACCGCTGGTCTTACCCGAACCGATTAGGCCAAAGGAGTCGCAAGGCTTGGTTTGGCGGTGGCGGGTTTGGTTATGTTACGTCTGTCCCGTTCCGGCAACGCGCGGCCCAGGCTCGGTGGGATAGCCGCAAGTACGCAACGCTTGAGGGCGATTACCGCAGATTTCATAAAGCTCAGCGAACAAACGACTCGCTCAACGCGCGCGAAGTGATGCGGAAGGTGTTGCCTGATCAGGAACCCGCGCAGTCGTTCGTGGCGCGAACGTCATTGAACTCGCACCCCCGCGGAAATGATGATGCGACGGGCAGCGAGCCGCTGGTCAATCGCGCGCCGGATGACATCGAGCGTAACGCCGAACGAACGATCGGCGCGGCAGACGGATCCTGGCACGAGCCGCCAAATCCCTCGACGGATGTCGCACAGATCACCCCTCCCCCTGTCATCGAACACGAGGATGCGCCAACAACCGGGTCATTGGTAGATCGCGCACCGGATGACCTCGAGACTACAGCCCTGCTAACGATCGGCACGGCGGCCGGCTTCTGGCGCGAGCCGCTACATCCCTTGGCGGCATTGCTTGGCGTGATGCTGGTCGGGGCACTCGGCCTTATCGAATTTCTGCCGCGACGCCGCGGCGACTTCTCCTGGGAAGTCAAATTCGTAGATCTCAAGTCCAAAACCCCGGCCGAGCTTGTCTCGTTAGCGGAAGAAAACGGGGTCGAGAATGCCAGAACCATGCCCAAGCAGGAGCTGCTGTTCGCCATCCTCAACCAGCTTCGCATGCCGAACCAAGTCGTAGCCGAGCCCAGCGTCGCATCCGGACAGGCCCCCGCAACTGTTCTTTTGCTGGTCGCACTCGCGCTCACGGCCGGTTGGCTTTGCGTTCTCGGTGCAGGGACATATCAGTTAATAAGCTGGCTGTTCTCTTAGAAGAACGCTCGACCTGCTTCGCAAACTCGACAGCGGCGAAGACTACTAATGCCAGAAAGGAACTCGCGGCCGATCCAAGTCGCTACAGATCGACAATTTGCGAGATGCGCTTTTGAGTCCGGCGCGACGGCGGTGTCCGGCCGAATTCAAGTGGAACAAGCCGGCGACGTCTGCGAGGCGCCTCTCGCTGGCTGGAAAAAGAGAGTCGCGCTAAAAGCTCCAGTAAAGCAGCCGAGGTTCTCTTCAGGAGTCAGTCAGAATGCTGCCGGGGAAATCGAGAAGAATGCGGAACTGGATGATGCTGGCGCTGGAATCAAACCGCGTGATCGGGTTGCGTCTGGCGAAGCTGATGCGAGGCGGCAAGGGTGCTCAGCGTGAAGCCGAGCGCATGGTCAGTGAAAAAATACAGGCGGCCGCCAAAGCCGGCGCAAGCCTCATGGCTGGCGCCTCAAGCGATGAGATTGTGCGTCAATACCGAAAGCGGGTGGCGGCAAACGCCAAGCGGCTGGGCCGGCAGCAAAGACGACGCAAACAAAAATCCCCCTGATCCCGAGCCATTCGCAGGAACCGTAACGGTTGAAATAACCGGTGTGGCCTGAAGCGTCCGCCTTTGTGTTCCGATCTGCCGAGCCTTGTGAGGAGGCCGCTAATGCGCGTCGGACGGGCCGGAAGAACGCATCAGCGGGATGCGCTGCGAACCGCGTGCGGCTGCGCCGAGGCTCTCACTCGGGGTTGTCCAGCTTGTCGATCTCGGCCCTCGCCAGCGCCGTGGCTTTCTCGATCGCCTGCTCTCGCGTGAGGGTGTTGCCGCTCAACCGGCGTGAGACAAGGTTGTCCCAATAGAACCTGACCGATTTGCGTCCGTCCGCGAACCATACCTCAAGACTTCCGCAGTCGTCGTCTACGCCACGGTGAGGGATGATGCGGATGGGGTCGCCTTCGGCCATGGGTGAATTGCTACCATTCCGGCAGCATGGGGACAACGGCGGCGACTCCGACCGCGTGATTTCGGTTTCGACGATGCCAATATCGCGCGGGTGGCCCGACCAAGGCGACGCCATCGTCGCCGACCGTCACCAGCAAGGTCGAACTGCTTTAGTTGGGCGAGATTCTAGCAGCGCGACCGATCAATGGGCCGCAACTCGTGTAGATGATCTTGTTGGAGCGATCGAACCGAAAGTAAAAGCGGACCGGCTTGCCTTCATAGCTCTGGTAATCGATCTGAACCCCGTGGCCGGTTAGGACCACATCATCAAGGTTAAAGGAGCACCTGCTTTCGAGCTTCGGTGCCCAATAGGCCGCGATCGAATTTCGCCCCGTCAAGGTCACGCCCTCGCAGCCGCATTCCATGACCGCGCGCTCGTCATATAGATCGAGCAGCGCGTTCAGGTCTCCCCGTCGGCAGGCATCGAGCCAGTCGACGACGGCGGCAAGAGGATCGAATTCGTCTCGTGAAATCGACATGAGGTCCCATACAAAACTGTCGCCGCTCCCGATCGCGACGCAGACGCAGAAGTATCCGGATAGGGAAAACGGCCGGGAGAAACTGGGACTCCGGGCCGAGTGTTTGCTCAACTAAAGCCCCCTGGAGCGGCGAGGAGGCTACGCTTGCGAGGAAACACCACGGTCAACCGCAGAACGCGCGCCGCTGCAAATGTCTTTCTCGTAAGGCAGATTAACTCGGCGCAAGCTTCATCCGTCTTGCGGTCTCGCGCCGCTGTCGGGGCTAAGTGTCGCGCGCCATGGAAAACTGCCCCCTCGGCGTCACGAGGAATTGCCCCCTCCTTGGATAGCCGAGGAGAGAGCGAATGAACGAGGAACGAATCACGGAAGGCTCGTCGTGGAGTGATCCACGGGGGCAGGTGATGAAGACGCCGGATGACGTGGCGGAGATGTTGCGCCTGAGGGCGTGCGGGTGGGGTCTGAAGCGGATCGCGCGGCAGCTGGGCTGCAGCCATCACACGGTGAAGGACTACGTGGCGGCGGGCGGGGTGAAGCCGTTCAAGTCGCCTGAGCGTCCGAAGCGGCTCGATGGCCTTGAAGGTTGGCTGCGCGAGAGGTTCATTCGGCACCGCGGCAATGCGGATGTGGTGCGCCAGGACCTTTTGGCCGAGGAAGGCGTGGCAGTCAGCCGGCGAACGCTGCAACGGGCCGTGCAGCCCTATCGCCAGGCGCTGAAGGCCGAAGCGCTGGCGACGACGCGGTTCGAGACGCCCCCGGGGCGACAGCTGCAGATTGACTTCGGCGAGCGCCTGGTCGAGATCGGCAGCACGAAGATCAAGGCATTCGTGTTCGTGGCGACGCTCGGGTATTCGCGACGGCTGCATGTGCGTGCGTTCCGGGCCGAGAAGCAAGAGCACTGGTTTGCCGGGCTCGAGAGCGCGTTCACGACCTTCGGCGGCGTGCCGGAGGAAGTGCTGATGGACAATCCACGCGCGCTCGT
>NZ_JBANAZ010000156.1:0-3361 GCF_059803455.1 Bradyrhizobium sp. UFLA05-108
GCAAGTTTATGCCGCCCGGCGAACTATGCCGAGCGGTTTCGGGCCGGCGCGTCGTTGTCGCGGTGCCGTCGTCTGACACGCGCACGTCATTCGGCATAGTTTGGCCCGTCACAGGGCCTCGAGGAAGGCGAGCAGGCGATCGTTGGGGCGGAAGCGGTTGCGCTTCCCACGTTCGAACGGCTTGAGCTTCGCCAGGGCTGCCTCCTTCAGCGCAAGGTGGGCGTGTAGATATGTCTGTGTCGTCTCGATCGATTCGTGACCGAGCCACAGCGCGATCACGGAGCAGTCGACGCCTGCTTGCAGCAACTCCATCGCAGCGCTGTGCCTCAGCACATGGGGTGACACCCGCTTGGTCGCCAGCGAAGGACACCTCTCACTGGCCGCGCGCACGTGCTTGGCCAGCAACGATTGGACACTATCGGCGCTGAGCCGGCCACCGTGCACGTTGGGAAACAATGCTGCGGCCCCCTTCCGCGCCGGCTCCTTGAGCCAAGCCTGGAGGACGCGTTGAGCGAGCTTGGTCAACGGCGTGCATCGTTCCTTCCGCCCCTTGCCGACACATCGCACGTGGGCGCCAGCACCGAGGTGGACGGCGTCCCTGTCGAGGCCGGTCAACTCGGACAAGCGCAAGCCCGTCTGAGCCGCGACCAGCAATAGGGTGTGATCGCGGCGCCCGAGCCACGTCGTCCGATCGGATGCGGCGAGGATCGCCTCGATCTCACGCCGTCCCAGGAAATGCACCTGTTGCTTGTCGTGCCTCTTGCTTGGTATTGCGAGCACGCGCTGGATCATCGCGCTGTGTGCCGGCTCCTCGAAGGACACAAACCGGAAGAAGGAGCGGATGGCGGTCAGGCGCAGGTTGCGCGTTCTGATGGCGACACCGCGCTTCGTTTCGAGATCAGCCAGGAACGCCCCGATAAAGGGGGCATCCAGCTCGCCGAGCGACAACGCCGATGGAGGCTTGCGCAGCCGCGCTTGCGCGAACGAGAACAGCAGCCGGAACGTATCCCTGTAGGACGCGATCGTGTTAGCGCTGACGTTACGCTGGCGCATAAGCCTCTCGGTGAAGTAGCGCTCGATCAATGTGGCGACATTACAGATCGGCTTGCTCGGCTTCATGGCTTGGCCTCCCATCGCCGATCGAGGCGCCGCGCCGCCTCTTGCATGAGCTCCGGGCAGGCCGAAAGATACCAATAGGTGTCGCGCACATAGGCGTGGCCGAGGTAGGTGGAGAGCACCGGGAGCTGCTGTTCGACGTCCTTGCCGTCGCGATACCAGTCGAGCAGCGTCCTGATTGCGAAGCGATGCCGGAAGTCGTGCACGCGCGGCCCGGTACGATCGCCGCGGCGCCGCAGTCCGATCTCTCGGGACAGCCGCCAGAAGACACGATAGATGTGGTGGTGCAGCAAGCGGCCGCCCCGTTCTGCGAGGAAGAAGGTAGAGCCGCAGCGTGATCCGAAACAAGCATCGCGCCGGTCGGCATAGCGGCGGAGCGCTGCGCATGTCGTCGGATGCAAAGGCACGAGCCTCGATTTGCCGAACTTGGTCAGCTGGATTGTCAGCACGCCAGCGTCCAGGTCGACATTCTCACGCTCGAGGCTTATCGCCTCGGAAATGCGCATGCCGGTCACCGCGATCAGCCCGAACAGCGTGTGATAGGTCCATCGACGCAACCCGTCCTCTGGCGGTAGGGCAAGCGCCGCCGTCAGCAGCGCATCGATCTCCGCATCGCTGTAAACATAGGGCTTGGCACGCTTCCATCCCGGCAGGATACCGACAGGCGGCACTTCTGTTCTCGGATCGAAGTTGGCGAGATGGTGCGCAAATCCGCGCACGTCGGTTAATCGTATTGCCCAGGATGCGTGACGATCGGGCGGCAGTGTCGCCCATTCCATCGCAAGCTTTGCCGTGATGGTCGTAGCCTTACGCTTTTCCATGAAGACTACGAAGTCGGCGAGCCGCCGGGTCTGGTGCTCGTATCTGTATCCCAGCCCCTTGCGCATGGTGAGATAGCGTTCGAGCGCGGAACGTAGATCGGTCATCGCGAACCTCCCGGCCAGGGCAGGCTCAATGTGCGCAGCGCCTCGACGTCAACCTTCGCGTAGATCCGCGTGGTGTCATGGTCCTCGTGCCGCAGGAGCTGACCGATCTCGGTCAAGGTCGCGCCGGAGCGCAGAAGCTCGGTGGCAAGGCTGTGCCGGAAGATATGCGCTCCGCGGTGTGCGCAATCTCCGACGCCGGCGCGATCGAGAGCGGCCTTGGCGATCATCGTAATCGCGCAGCCGGATGCAAAGCCGACGTGAGGCGCCGGCGTGCGCAGAAACAACTGGCGGCGCGACGACTTCGGGCGGCTATCACGCAGATAGGCAACGACGGCCGCGCCGACGTCTGGAGGCATCGGCATTCGCGCTCGCTGCCGCCCCTTCGCGCGAATGAGCATCACCCCCGATCGCCAGTCGATATCATCCAAGGTGAGGGTCGCGACCTCGCCGGCCCGTAAACCGAGCTTCGCCAGCAGCATCAGGATGGCGTAATCCCGTCGTCCCATCGCGGTGGTTCGATCGCAACCATCGAGGGCCTTCTGCACTTGAGCGACTGGAAGATGGGTCGGCAGAGTTGCGAGCTTCCATCGTCGTATCGACGGAACGCAACCAGCCAACGCGCGCGGGTTCAGCCCGCGATGATGGAGATAACGGAGAAAGGCGCGCAGCGACCAGCACATCGCCTTCCCGGTCTTCGGGCTCCAATCTTGAGCGTGACGCTCGATGTAGCCGATCACGCTCTCCTGACTGATCTTGCCCAAGTCATCTTCGCCGGCGGGGCATACCTCGTGGAGGAACCGACGGATGATCGGCAGGTGGCGGACGGTGGAACGTGGCGCCAATCCGCGCTCTGTCCGCAGATAGTCTTCGAAGTCCTTGAAGATCCGATCGTGCGGGGTCAGCGGCGGCGCCGCTGCCGGCGCAATCGCGCCTTCCTCGCGCAGTAGCGATAGCCATCGCTTGAGCGCTGCTCGGTCACTGGGCTGAATGGACAGCCGCCTGGCCCGGTGCCGAAGGTACCGCTCAACCATGTGCTCATCGATAGCAGCCAACTTGCGCCGGTGCCTGGCGATCCAGTCCAGGAGGCCGCTGACGACATTGAGGCATCGCCAAGTGCCTTGTGGAGCAAGCCGCTCTTCGACCAGACGTAGCGCGTAGCGCTCGACATGCTGTCCGTGAAGCCCATTCTTGAGACGTTGGAACAGCCGGCTTCTGCCCAGGTAATCTCCTGCTTCCATCTTCCCGTTCTCCGCTGTTGAGGGCGGAGACACAGAACGCACTATGCCGAATCGATTACATGCAGATCAGTGTGAATCATG
>NZ_JBANAZ010000157.1:0-3308 GCF_059803455.1 Bradyrhizobium sp. UFLA05-108
TGTCGGGTTCGGACTATGCAGGCAAGAGCGCCTTTCGCATGACTGGCATCGAAATCTTCGATTTGCTCGAGACACCGGACTTCTCCGGCGTGAACAAGCAACTCGAAGGAATACAGAGTGACAAAACGAAAGCGTAGACATCGTCGCAGCGTCGATGTTCAGATCAACTGGCTGCAGCCCCACGCCGACAGCTTCAAGGAGTGGCTTGCACAGCGGAATTACTCGCCGGCGACCATAACCGAAGTGGTGCGCTTGCTTGCCTTGTGGGGCGATTGGGTGCGCGCGGCTGGCTTCGAGATCGAAACGCTCGCTGCCGGCTTGGCCGCATCGGCATCGGTGTTCCGGGATAGCAAGACGGCGCGCGCACCGCAGGGCGCGGCCGCTCTGTTCATTGCCCATCTGCGCGAGCTGGGCGTCCTTCCGCTAGAGCGACGACCGTCGCTGGAGGACACTTGGCCGACGCTCGCCGCCTTCCGCCGCTGGATGCGGGAGCAGCGCGGCATCAAGGACTCCACGCTCGATACCTATCAGGTGATCCTGGTCGACTTGTTGGCTGCGCTCGGTACTGTTCCGAGCGCCTACACGGCCGCGGCGATCCGCAGCTTCGTGCTCGATCGCGCCAAGCCTCATGGACGCGGGCGGGCGCAGGGCATTACCGTCGCGACGCGCGCCTACCTCAAGTATCTCGTGGCGATCGGGCAATGCCCGGTCGGCCGCGAACATGCAGTTCCGAGCTTTGCAAGTTGGCAATTGGCGGCGACACCACGCTTCCTCGGACAAGGCGAGCTCGATCGCCTTCTTGCCGCTTGTGACGGCGAGGACCGCCTGCGCGACCGGGCCGCTATCCTGCTCCTTGCCCGGCTGGGGCTGAGGGCAAGCGAAGTCGCCAATCTCGCCTTCGACGAAATCGACTGGGCGACCGGCCGGATAAGTCTTGCCGGCAAAAGCCGGCGCGAAGAGCGCCTACCGCTGACTCAGGAGATCGGCGATGCCATCCTAGCCTATGTCGAGCGGGCACGACCACGCAACGCGTCGACACGGGTGTTCTTGACGAATGCGGCACCTATCCGTCCGCTCAGCCGCATCGCGGTGAAATGCATCGTGCGTCGCGCCCTCGACAGGGCTGGCGTCAAGAGCGCTCATCGGGGTGCCCACGTCCTGCGCCACTCCGCCGCGACAGCCATGCTGCGCAACGGCGTCACTCTTGCCGGCGTCGGCTCCGTTCTCCGGCATCGTTCGCCGTCGGTCACCGCGCTCTATGCCAAGGTCGACATTGGTCTCCTGTCGGAGATTGCACAGCCCTGGGGCGGGAGGCTGCCGTGCTGAGCGACGACGCGAACCGCTACATCACTCTGCGCCGTACGCTCGGCTACAAACTGGTCAAGGCTGAACGGCATCTTCGCGCCTTCGCGCGCTTTGCCGCAGAGCGCGGCGAAACCCACATCCGCACAGCGTCCGTTCTCGCCTGGATCGAAACGGTCGCTCGCACGCCCGGCGCCCATGCACGGCGCCTGACGGACCTTATCCTGTTTGCGCGCTTCCTTTATGCCGAAGATCCTCGGCATGAGGTCCCACGCGCCAACGTCACGCCGGGCCGGAAAACGCGGCCGATCCCCTATATTTATACATCGGACGAGATCGCCCGCATCCTCGATGCCGCAGGCCAGCTCCGACATCAGAAGCCGAATCCCCTGCGGCGCCAGCTCTACGTCATGCTGGTCGGTCTAATCGCGGCTACGGGACTGCGCGTCTCTGAAGCGCTCGCGCTCAGACTCGACGACATCCAGCCCGACGGCGTGCTGCACATCCGAGAGACCAAGTTCCGCAAGAGCCGGCTCGTGCCGCTGCATGCGACGGTCGTCGAGGCGCTCGAACGCTATATCGAGATCCGTCGCCAGCGCGCCGGCGAGAGCGAATGGCTCTTCCCATCCGTCCAGCACCGGAAAATGTACCCGACGACCGTGAACTATACCTTCCGCTGCATTCTGCGACGGGCAGGCATCGCGCCGGCGCGAAGCAAGCAACCCCGCATCCATGATCTTCGCCATACCTTTGCAACCCGCGTGCTGGAACAATGCGGTGTCGAACGTCGCGCGGTCGCCCGGCACTTCGTCGCCCTGTCGACCTATCTCGGCCACGTCGATATCCGGAACACCTACTGGTATCTCCAGGCAACGCCGGAGATGATGGCGGATATCGCCTCGGCGGCGGAAATGCTGGTCGGGGAGAGCGCCGCATGACGAAGCTGGCCCCTCTTATCACTGGCTTCCTGCGCGACTACATGCCCCGTCAGCGGGGTTATAGTCCGCAAAGCTGCGAGACATATGCGTTCAGCTTCAAGCTGCTGTTCGGCTTCGCCGCGAAACGGCTCAGCACCAGCCCGTCACGGCTGACGATCGAAGACCTCGACGCGCCAATGATCGTCGCCTTCCTGGCCCATCTCGAACAGGAGCGCGGCAACGGTGCTTCCACACGCAACCTGCGGCTCGCCGCCATCAAGACGTTTATGCGCTATGTGGAGCACCAGGTGCCCTCCGCCCTGGAGCAGATCGGCCGGGTCCACGCGATCCCGGTCAAGCGCCATGACCAGAAGCTCATCCGTCATCTGACGATGGAAGAGGTTCGCGCGATCCTCAACGTCCCCGATCTCGCGACACGATCCGGCGTGCGCGATCGGGCGATGATGCACCTCTGCTTCGCTGGGGGCTTGCGGGTCTCCGAACTGGTCGGCGTCCTGACTGAAAACCTGTCGCTCCGGCATGGCGCGAGCGTAACGATCCGGGGTAAGGGCCGGAAGGAACGCTGCCTGCCACTCTGGAAGGAAACCACGCGTGATCTTCGCGCCTGGTTGAGCGTTCGAGGCGCAGTTCGCGTGCCGGAGCTCTTCGTCAATGCACAGAATGAGCCAATGACCCGTGCGGGCTTCGAATATGTGCTCGACAAGCACGTCGGCAAGGCGGCCGAGACCTGCGCATCGCTGCGCGACCGTAGCATCTCCCCGCATCAGCTTCGGCATAGCTGCGCGGTCATCATGCTGCAGGCCACCCACGACATTCGGAAAGTCGCCCTGTGGCTTGGTCACGCCGATATCCGCACAACGGAGGTCTACCTCCGCATGGATCCTTCCGAAAAGCTGGAAGCAGTCGAAGCGGTCGTTCCGCCGGAGCTGAGACGTGGTCGGTTCAAAGCACCGGATGCGCTGATCGCGTCCTTGCTCTCAGACTTGGAAGCACCGGCCTGATCGGAACGGATCTGCGACTGAGACGGGTCCATTGCGCCAATCGATCTGATCCTGAACGCAGGCATGC
>NZ_JBANAZ010000158.1:0-3159 GCF_059803455.1 Bradyrhizobium sp. UFLA05-108
CCGTTCTCCGCTGTTGAGGGCGGAGACACAGAACGCACTATGCCGAATCGATTACATGCAGATCAGTGTGAATCATGAGGAAAACGAGCCCGTTCGGCATAGTTCGCCGAGCGGCATAAACTTGCCTATGCCGCGAGCGGCATAGGCAGGTCTCGATCAGCGAAGCGATGCAGGCCCAGTTCTCCGCGCCTTCATCCGGGCCGGGGCCATAGTGCCGGGTTTCTGACATTCGAAGCCGTGATCACCTATCCGTTCCACCCGCTGGCTGGCCGGATGGTCCTGGTGACCGGCGACCATGAGCACGACGGTGTTCATTATTTCCTGATTCGGCAACCGCATGGCGGCTCCTTCCAGGTGCCAGGCTGGATGTTCGATCCGTCGGCATGTTCGACAGAGATTGTAACGATTCCGCGCCTTCCCGTCAGCCAACTCCTTCAACTGCGTAATCTGGTTGATCATCTCGTACACTGTCGTCCGGAGGAAGAAAGCCCCGGAGGATTCGGCGATGAGAAGGCAGTGTCGTACGCAAATGGATCTGTTCCTTCCCCTAACCCAGCCCAGCGACATGATTGGCACAGAACGCCAGAAGGCGTTGGCCCTTCTGCGAGCATTGCTGATGGAAGCGGCGACGAAGCCGGCCAACGAGCCTGCAGCCAACGGCAAAAAGGGAGCAGGCAATGAATAAGATCACGCCCGCGCACCTGGCTCGCGCCGCTTTCGTGTATATCCGCCAATCCACAGCGTATCAGGTCGTCAACAATCTCGAGAGCCAACGACGCCAGTATGGCTTGGTCGAGCGTGCGCGGCAGCTTGGCTGGGAAGACGTTCAACTCGTCGACGATGATCTCGGCCGATCCGGTGGCGGAACGGTCCGACCGGGCTTCGAGAAGCTACTGGCCGCGATTTGCGAAGAACGGGTTGGCGCCGTGGTATCGCTCGAGGCATCACGCCTTGCCCGGAACGGCAGAGACTGGCACACGTTGCTGGAGTTCTGCGGCCTGGTCGGCACACTGATTGTCGATGAGGAAGCAATCTATGATCCACGCTCACCCAATGACCGGCTGTTGCTTGGTATGAAGGGCACCATGAGCGAGATGGAGTTGTCGATCTTCCGGCAACGATCCGTCGAGGCCATGCGCCAAAAGGCGCGACGGGGCGAACTCCATTTGACCGTCGCCGTCGGCTACGCGAAGACAGATGACGACCGTATCGAGAAGGATCCTGATCGACGCGTCCAGGACGGCATCTTGCTCGTCTTCCGCAAATTCGCCGAGTTCCAGTCAATCCGGCAGGTGCTGCTTTGGTTCAGGCAGGAGAACGTGTTTGTTCCAGCGATTATGCAAGGTCGCGGTAAACGCCCCGTCGAATGGAAGACACCCGTCTATCACACACTGCACCACATGCTGACGAATCCAGTGTACGCTGGCTCTTACGCCTATGGTCGGCGAGGGACACGCGTGACGATCAAGGGTGGCCGCAAGCGGATCATGCGCGACACGCTCCGGCGCAATTGGAAGGATTGGGAGGTTTTGATTCACGACCATCATGAAGGCTACATTGCCTGGACTGAGTTCGAGAGGAATCAGCACCTGATCGCCGACAACGCCAACGGGAAGAGCTATATGGGTCGCGGCTCCATAAGGCGCGGCGAGGCCTTGCTGCCAGGGTTGTTCCGTTGCGCGCGCTGTGGCCGACGCCTGCATATCCAGTACACTGGAAAGGGCGGGAATACGCAGCGATATGCCTGCCGCGGCGCGTTCGGCATCAAAGCGGCCGACAACTGTATCGGCTTCGGCGGCATGCGGGTCGATCGTGCTGTCGCCCAAGAGGTGCTCGATCAACTACAGCCGCTTGGGATTGAAGCGGCGCTAGCCGCAATGGAGGCCCAGAGCGTGCATCATTGCGACAAGCGTAAGCACATCGAGAATGCAATCCAGCACGCTCAATACGAAGCCGCCCGGGCACGGCGGCAGTACGATGCCGTCGATCCCGATAACCGGCTGGTCGCCAGCGAGTTAGAGCGGCGCTGGAACGAGAAGTTGGTTCAACTGCGCGACCTGGAGGTCCAGCTCGAGACCCTCAAACAGAGGCAGCACACCCCGGCGCTTTCCGCCGCGGATCACGCGAGGCTGATGACTCTCGGCAAGGATTTGACCAAGGCGTGGAACAGTCCCGGCGCATCCGTCGAGACACGCAAGAAGATCATCAGGCTGCTTGTCAAAGAGATCATCGTCGATGTCGTGGGCGATACATTGGCGCTCATCATTCACTGGCAGGGCGGCGACCACACCCAGTTGACGGTCAAAAAGAACAAGATCGGACAAACCCGCTGGACGGTCGAAGCCGATGTCCTCGATCTCGTTCGCGTATTGGCGAGGCAATTATCGGACACGGCAATCGCTGCGATCCTCAATCGGTCCGGCAAGCTAACTGCACATGGTGCGAGTTGGACGCGATCCCACGTCTGCAGTCTCCGCAACACCAACGGCATTCCTGTCTACCGCGAAGGTGAACGAGCCGAGCGCGCCGAAGCTACGTTGGATGAAGCCGCCGACATTCTGAAGGTGAGCCGCACGACGGCCTATCGGATGGTCAGCAGTGGGACCCTTCCGGCCCGGCAGCTGTGCGGCGGAGCGCCCTGGATTATCCAGCTTGCCGACCTGCAGCGAGACGCTGTGTGCCGCGAAGCCGATGCCGGACGATCACGTCGCCCGATATCTCGAGATCCGCAGCAAAATCTCCTTCCTTTATAAGGGCATCACCAGATGAGCAGTATGAAGCGCCAACGTCATGCCCCGCGAACAGCGCATTCTTACGGTTAAGGATAAGAGGACGGATGCTTCGCTCGACAATATTTGTGTCCAGCTCGATGCGGCCGTCGTCGAGGAAGCGCGTCAGACCATCCCAATGATTCAAGGCGTAACGGATGTGCTCGGCGATTGTCGCTTTGCCCGAGACGCGGGTGAGCTGCTGCTCGAACCAGATCTTGAGCGCCGCTACCTGCGGCTTGCTGCGCTCCTGGCGGGCGGCACGGCGCTCGTCGGCGCTGCGGCCCTTGATCGACTTCTCGATCGCATAGAGAGCGGCGATACGCTCGAGAGCTTCACTCGCGATTGGGGCAGGACCGTCCTGGACAAGGTCGAAGAAGCGGCGCCGCAG
>NZ_JBANAZ010000159.1:0-3119 GCF_059803455.1 Bradyrhizobium sp. UFLA05-108
TGCCGGGCGGGCGATTGAAAGCCGCCTAAGCCTCTCCTGAATGGAGTGTGCTCAGACGCGCTGCGACTGCCACAACGCGCACATCAACATCCAGTTGGGATCGCAGATGGTGCAAGTCATTTGCCCGCGATGCGCAGCCGCCTCATCGTAAGCGCCAAGCTGAGCCGTTCAGGCTTTGAAGTGCCAGGGCATGAGAGCATCGATCTGAGAGATCGGCCAGCCCCGCGCGATCCGTTCGAGAGTTTGTGTGAGCCAGGCATGCGGATCGACATCGCTCATTTTCGCGGTCTGCAGAAGCGTGGCGATGGTCGCCCAGGTCCGGCCGCCGCCATGGCTGCGCGCAAAGAGCGCATTTTTTCTTGTGATGGTTTGCGGCCGGATTGCCTGCTCGACGGTGTTGGAGTCGATCTCGATACGGCCGTCGCTTAGAAAGCGCTCGAGGGCGGTGCGCCTGGATGTGGCATAGCGGATCGCCTCGGCGAGTTTGGATTTGCCCGACAGGCGCGGCAGCTCCTTGTCCCACAGATCGAAGAGCGCCGCGACGATCGCGGCGGACTTTTCCTGGCGCGCTTTCACCCGCATCTTAGGATTCTGGCCGCGGATGTCGGCCTCGATCTCCCACAGCCGCGCCATTGTCGTGACGGTCTGTGTCGCCAGGTGCGAGCTCTCGTTGACGTGCAATTCGTAGAACCGCCTCCTGACGTGGGCAAAGCAGGCCGCAAGCCGCACCCCATCATTGGCACCCGCCGATTTGGCGAGCCTGTTGTAGGCGGCATAGCCGTCGACCTGCAGAATGCCGGCAAAGCCCGCCAGATGCCGCTCGACGCATTCACCGCTGCGACAGTCCTCAAAGCGATAAGCGACCATCGGTGGACCGATGCCGCCAAATGGCCGATCGTCGCGCGCATAGGCCCACAGCCAGGCCTTTTGCGTCTTACCGGATCCGCGAGCGAGCGTTGGCAGGGTCGTCTCGTCGGCGAAGATCCGTTCACCCTGCTTGATCTTCTCCAGCACATAGTCGGCCAGCGGCCGCAATTCGAAGCCGACCTTGCCCATCCATTGCGCCATCAACGACCGGTCGAGATCGACGCCGTCACGCGCGTAAATCGCTTCCTGCCGGTACAGCGGCAGCCCGTCGGCATATTTGACCACCGCGATCTGGGCGAGAAGCGCTTCGGTCGGAAGACCACTCTCGATCAGATGCGGCGGCGCTGGCGCCTGAACCACGCCATCGCGGTTGCGATATGCGTATTTCGGGCGGCGCGTCACGATCACGCGGAACGTCGCCGGCGTCACGTCCAGGCGCCTCGAGACATCCTCGCCGATCAGGACCTTCTCCAACCCTTGGCAATCAGAGGGGGGCTCGACGATGATCTCCACCCGCTCCATATGCGCGCCGAACTCCTTGCGCGGCCGCGGCGCGCGTTTCGGCTTGCCTGCCTTGGCCAGTTCGGCTTCAATGGCCGCCACCCCGGTGGCGATCTCGTCAAATACGAAGGCGATCTGCTCATCGCTCGGCGTGTCGCCACGCAAGCGTTCCGAGCGCGTACCGTAAAGCGTGCGCTCCAACATCTTCACGATCGCCGTCAGCTCCACGATCCGCGCGTCGGCCGTCTGGTTGACCGCAGCAAGATCGGCGTTGACCGCAGTCAGTGCTGCAATCTCGGAGGCGATGCGGCTGTTCTCGGCCTCGATCGCCGCCCGCTCTTCCGCCAAGGCGAGGATCAGCGCATGGGCTTCGGCAAGGGTCGTCGGAAGCTCTGCAACGGGCGTCGTCATCGCCGCCATCCCAGCAGAGTCGCCGCCAATCTTCCAAGCCTTTCAGCGCCCTGATTCAATTCGCCGCAACTGGTCAGCCCACCGATTCCGGGCGCTTCACCGCCACCGGACGCACCTTGGTCCAGTCCAGCCCGTCGATCAGCGCGAGCAACTGCGCGTGATTCAGCCGCACCCGGGCCGGCGCAATCCTCGGCCAGCAGAACTTTGCTTCCTCAAGCGTCTTGGCAAACAGGCAGATCCCGCTGCCGTCCCACCAAACCGCCTTGATCCGCTCTTTTCGAACGGAACACGTACAGCGCGCCGCTGAATGGGTCGGCCCCACCATCTCGCACCAGCGCCATCAAGCCGGTCGCTCCCTTGCGGAAGTCGACCGGCGTGCTGGCCACGTAAACCTGAACGCCCGCCGGGATCATGCTTGCCGAACCGCCCGGATTACGGCAGCAAGCAGCTCAGGCTCCACATCGCCGCCGACACGGACCACAACATCGCCGATCACGATTTCCACCATGTCGCTTGTCACCGCATCAAACCGCGCAAACTTGACCGCCTCGCCGCGCGCCCCAGAAACCGGTGCGATCAGTCCCGAGGCCAGCACCTTGCGTCGCCACGCAAACAACTGTGGATCGAGCCCGTGAGACCGCGCGATCACCGACACGTTCGCCCCCGGCAAAAACGTTTCCTTGACGATCCGTTCCTTCGCCTCCCGCGACCAGGTGCGATAGCTTCGCCCCGGACTGACCGCAAGCCGCTCGGGTGTGGCCGTGATAACTTCGAAATTCCTGGTGTCAGAGGTATGTTCGCTCACATGAGCTCCTGGCAAATAAATCACCAGGAGATTCTCTGACAAGCGAACATCATCCGCTACGTGGGGGCGCCTACACGCTTACGCTTCATCGCGCGCATGACTGACATCGCATTCCAGGCATCACCGCCACGCGGCGGCGGAATGTTGCGGCTGGTCAGAGCAATTTCGCGATATGGCTTGCCCCGCATCGCCTCGAGGACAGGCTTTAGCTTGGCATCGCGCGGCCCTCGCGGCCGCGCCGTATGTCGCGATCAAGCTGCCGTATACGCTGCATTGAGGTGAGCGATGGCAAAATGGCTCGACCGACTGGAGACGCCGGCCGTCCTGCAGCGCGGCGTTGTAGAGCAGCCGCTGCCCCTCAAGGATCGCGTCGAGCGCGCGGTGTTGTGCGCGCGTCGGTCGAAGGCCGTATTGGAATGACAGGAACATCAGTCAAATATCGCGGCTCTCAGCTATAGTGCAAGGCGCGGCTTGCCGCGGCCGTCGGCGGCTCTGCCTCGGTCTTCGATCGCGTGCTCTCGATGCGCTAACGGGG